>JBCCIM010000047.1 GCA_039111535.1 Bacteroidota bacterium
AAAGATTCTACTACTTGAGCATATGTGTGAATTTGAAGGGGTATAATACTGAGGAGGAGCCAGGCGAAACACTTTTTAAAAGAGCAAAAATACATTTTAACGTTGTTAATAACTGAAATTACTAAGGGAGATATTGTTAGCTAGAGGTAATATAGTTAAGGAGCCATTTGTCAATAATCAATAGTTCACAGTATGGTCTTTATTGCTTTTAAACAAGGTCTTTTTACACATCTTGCTTGCTGGGCTCAAGTGTGGCTTATAGTCTAGATCTATATTCGGAGTTAGACTATGATGAAGGTAGGAATAAAAATTCTAAGCAAAAAATATGACTCCAGTTGTTAGCGATGTCGGGAGTTGTTCAAATAGTTCGATATTCTTCGCAAAAGATAGCATATCATGCTTGATCAGGCTGCTGGAATTCTTGGTCTGAAGACTTTTTATTTGTTGCAGCAAATAGACTTGGTTGACAGGTTAGAATGATTTTGTTACAGCATTGACATAAAATATCATCCTATTTATTGAGGAGTGAGTATATATTTTTTAGTAATTTGAGGGTAAGTATTGGTCTCTCCCTCTCATTGAAACTGATAAGCCTGCTGATTTATGAAGTTTTGTTTTTTGCTGGTTCTAATTTGTTTTCACGTTAGCGTCAACTCATACGCTCAGATAGTTTCCTCCGATCAAAAAATCAACCAAATAGAAGGCGCTTTTTCAGATTTACTAGAAGATGGCGATGCATTTGGGACAGCAGTAGCTGTTATTGGGGACTTAGACGAGGACGGTTTTGACGATTTAGTTGTAGGAGCTCCTGGAAGTGAACGAGGGAATGGAGCAGTTTGGGTGCTATTTCTCGACAATAACAGCAATGTGAAAAACCGGCAAGAGATCGGTCAGAATACTGGCGGCTTCACAGGTCAATTAACGGCATCGGGGATGTTTGGGTGTTCTGTAACAAGTCTAGGAGACTTAAATGGTGATGATATTTCGGATATAGCAGTTGGCGCATGTGAAGATGATGACGGAGGACCAGATACGGGGGCTGTTTGGATATTATTCATGAGAAAAAATGGTACTGTCAAATCCCATGCAAAAATTAGCAGCCTTTCAGGAAATTTTGAAGGGATAATTAATGATCGTGGTAATTTTGGCAGCTCTGTTTCAGGTATAGGAGATTTGGATAAAGATGGTATCTTCGATCTTGGTGTAGGGGTGGATAGAGACGGAGAAAGTGGAGGGCAAAGCGGTGCGCTTTGGATTTTATTCTTGAATTCTGATGGTAGTGTAAAGTCATCTCAGAAAATAAATGATATCCAAGGTGGATTTACTGCGTCAATTGGTAATGGAGATCGATTTGGGTCGTCTGTTGATTTTATTTCTGATTTAGATGCCGATGGTGTGGATGAGCTATTGGTTGGGGCACCAGGTACTGATTTTATGGGGGAGAATACCGGCGTCGTTTGGATTCTATATATGAATACCGACGGAACCGTCAAGTCTCAAATTCGGATTGGTGGTGATAGCTCCGATGCATTTTATCAAAATATTCAGGATGGTGACTTTTTGGGGCATTCAATCGACGTTTTGGGGGATTGGGACGGAAATGGCTTCGAAGATATAGTGGTAGGTGCTTCCCGTACTGACGGTGCAAATCTGGAGGATATTGGTGCAGTTTGGGTTCTGTATTTAGAAGAGAACGGGAAAATCTTAGATTTTAAGAAGATATTTGACAGTGAAGAATTTGGACTAGTTGGTGATGAGGAATTTGGTCGGGCGGTAACGTCTATACCAGATTTTGCAGATAACAGGCTGTCTAAGTTAATAGTTGGTACACCGCAGCATAAGGATACCGGTGGGGCAGTATGGGAGCTCTTCGTAAATGAATCCGCAGATCTTGAAAAGAGTCAGAAGATTAGTGAAAATGCTGGCTCATTAACTACTTTATTAGATGAATTTGATCTATTTGGGTCGTCAATCACTTCGATGGGTGATTTAAACGGCGATGGGTTTACAGATTTAGCTGTAGGTGCACCAGAAGATCTCTATGGCGCAGTTTGGGTACTGTTTCTTGGAGAAGATAAAAAGATCAAATCCAGGCAAAAACTTAGTAGATCATCTGGAGGTGAAACTCAAGACCTGAATACTAGCGAGAATATAGGGGTATCTATCCTTAATATAGGTGATTTGGATGGCGATGGTTTACCTGAATTAGCAGTAGGAGCGCAATCTGGTGAAGAACAAGCAGAAAAGCTTGGAGAATTATGGGTATTTTTTTTGGCGAATGATGGAACGGTAAGGAAAACCCAAAAAATTGGTCAGGCGGAAGGTGGTTTTATGGGGGAGCTTGTAGCAGGAGATAATTTTGGGTCTTCACTGGCATTGCTTGATGATTATGATGGGGATGGAATTCAAGAAATTGCAGTTGGGGCACCAGGGCCGGGCTTAGTAGCTGATTTGAGCGGAAGCGTTTGGCTCTTAGCACTGGACTCGGATGGAAAAGTTAAAAATCAACAGCAAATCGGTGTTGAAAGAGACTTGATATCAGAATTAGACCCAATGGATGCTTTTGGCGGATCTCTGTCTAGCATAGTTGATCTTGATGGAGACGGTAGAAGAGAGTTAGTGGTTGGCGCACCATTCGACGACGATGATGGCGAAAATAGTGGGGCTGCTTGGATAGTCTCTCTAACTGAAAATCTCCAGATAAAATCTTTCGAAAAAATAGGTGCTGAATCAGGTAATCTTGATCGTGATTTGGCTCCTGGTGATCTCTTTGGTAGCTCATTGTTTTCATACAATACATCTTCTCTAGATGATCGAAGAATTCTTGCTGTAGGCTCTCCTGGTGATGATGACGGTAAGATCGATAGTGGTTCCGTGTGGCTGTTGACATTGAGAGAAAATGGCGAAGTTGCATTTTACCAAAAAATTAGCCTTTCAGAAGGCGGGTTCTCGGGTGCATTGAAAGAAAACAATCGATTTGGCAGTTCTCTTTCAGGGTTTCAGATTCAAGAAGAAACTCGAATGTTAATAGGTGCTCCTAATGATGGAGATGGAGGGATACAAAGTGGAGCTCTTTGGGATTTAACATTGAATTTGAACAACAGGACCATACCGGATATAAGTCCATATTTTCAAGAAGAGACAGTCTTTGAAAACACAGAAGTTGTAATTAAAAGTACTATTACTGATATAGAGGGTGTCAAACAAGCAACTATTTCTTTTCGAAGAGGCGGCGATTCTGTTAGAAGCTTCTTGTCTAATTCGATGGAACGGGTGGGTGGGCAATTTGAAGGCGTTATTCCGGCGAGTTTGGTTACAGATAGGGGTATTGAATTTTTTATTACCGCTGAAGATTCTTTAGGACTACTATCCAGGCAACCCGAAGTAGGATTTTTTGAGGTCATTGTATCTGTCGATAATAAGCAATCGACTAATCCCCTATTGAACGATGAGTATCAGCTATTTTCTATCCCACTAGAGTTGGATGAAAAAATGCCGGGAATAGTACTCGAAGATGATTTAGGCATCTATGATCCTACTATCTGGAGATTCTTTGAACCCACACCAAACCAAAATCCATCGGAATTTTCTGAGTTTCCTAATACCTCTCCTATTTCTCCTGGTAAAGCATACTGGCTTATCTCCGAAGGCCCCAACCAATTCATATCAACTGGATCAGGCCGTACTAATTCGACAATAACTCCGTTTATAGTCCCTTTGCAGCCAGGTTGGAACTACTTTGGGAGCCCTTTTACTTTTTCAATTCCTCGAGAAAACCTAAAGTTACTCAGTGGAGCTAGTCTCGTATTAAAATCATATTCTGGTACTTCTTGGAATGATGCCCCGATGATCGAGCCTTTTAAAGGGTACATAGTTGCCAACAATAGCACTGAGGTCGATAGTTTGGTCATTAACGCTTTTCATAATGAGGGGAATTCGACAACTTTAAAAGATGGAACTGGAGATTGGTCTATAAATGTACATGTGAGTTCGGATGGGATGGATAGACAAAGTGTAGTAGCACTAGTAAGAGAATCAGCACATTCTAAATGGGATTCTTTCGACATACCAGCTGCTCCAACTCCTATGGGAGATTATCTCCAAGCGTTTTTTAAAGTTAATCAAACAGATAAACCTCTTGAGAAACTCCATTTAGATGCCAGGTCTCAAGATTCTGAAGAGGAAATTTGGGAGTTAAACCTTGTTAGTAATTCAGGTAGGAAGGCCGACTTGGTGTTTGATTATATTGAATCTGTTCCTTTGCAGTATGACGTTTTTGTAATCGATGACGCTATTGATCATCGTCAAAACTTGAGGGAGAATAATAGCTATACATTGTCTATACCGTCTTCGGGTAAACCGAGAACCGTGAGAATTGTGGCTAGTAAACATTCAATGGATGAGTTCAAATCGGAGGAACTGCTGCCAAGAGAGAATTCAATATCACCTAGCTTTCCAAATCCGTTTCATAATGTAACTACCGTTTCTTACAGTTTGGCCCAGGAAAGCAACGTGAATCTAAGTGTGTATTCGATCCTGGGTCATAGGGTTGCAACGCTTACTGGGAACGAAATCAAGCAAGCGGGTAACTATACGGCAATCTGGAATGGGAAGGACAATGCAGACCGGGATTTAGCCAGTGGGATTTATTTTCTAAAGATCTCATCAGAGTTCTTCAGTCTCCACACGAAGGTCATTCTAATCCGATAAAAAAGGCCCTTTGTCGCAGTTGACAAAGAGCCTTTGGGGTAGAATCACGTATGAGATCCGATTTAGGCGATGGTTACCTCATCATTCAGGTAAACGTCCTGGATGGCGTTGAGGATATCAACACCTTCATTCATTGGCTTCTGGAAGGCTTTACGACCAGAAATCAGGCCCATGCCACCGGCGCGTTTGTTGATAACGGCTGTACGTACGGCCTGCTGCATGTCGTTTTTGCCAGAACCGCCACCTGAGTTGATCAGGCCGGCGCGTCCCATGAAGCAGTTCACAACCTGGTAACGCGTCAGGTCAATCGGGTGGTCGCTTGAGAGCTCAGAGTAAATCCGCTCATCCAGTTTACCATAGCTTGAGTTGCCAGAGTTGAGGGCTTTGTAGCCACCATTCTGCGTTGGCTGTTTCTGCTTGATGATGTCTGCCTGGATTGTTACGCCAAGGTGGTTGGCCTGGCTTGTCAGGTCAGCGCTAGCTTCGTGGTTTACACCATCCACATTGAACCCTGAGTTACGCATGTAGCACCACAGGATGGTAGACATACCCAGTTCGTGGGCAGCTGCGAAAGCTTCAGATACTTCGATGATCTGGCGGTTGGAGTCTGCTGAACCAAAATAAACGGTAGCGCCTACTGCAACACAGCCCATGTTCCATGCTTCTTCAACGCGAGAAAACATGATCTGGTCGAAGGTGTTGGGGTGCGTCAGCAGCTCGTTGTGGTTGAGCTTGAGGATAAAGGGAATTTTGTGCGCGTACTTGCGTGCAACTGATCCAAGGGCCCCATAGGTAGAAGCAACAGCGTTACATCCGCCTTCGATAGCGAGTTTAACGATGTTTTCCGGGTCGAAGTACAACGGGTTTTTTGCAAAAGAAGCGCCGGCGGAGTGCTCAATGCCCTGGTCAACAGGAAGAATTGAGGTATAACCGGTGCCACCAAGGCGACCATGGTTGAAGAGGGTTTGCAGTGAACGGAGCACCTGCGGTGAACGGTCGGAGTCCATCCAGACACGGTCTACAAAATCAGGACCTGGAAGGTGGAGCTGGTCCTTTGAAACCGTGGAGCTACGGTGATCAAGCAGGTAACCTGCTTCTTCGCCGAGTATATCGGCAACGCGTGATGTGGTAACTTCTACCATGATTGTTAAGATTGGGAATATGATAAAAAGTGGATAACCCGTTGGGTAGCCTTACAAAGTAGCAAACACTCAACGCTTTTTAAATGTCTAATGATTCATTGGGCGCCTTGGTAGCGCTTTTATCATCAAGTCTTAACCCGAATCTGTATTTCTTCGGGAATTAAGTCGGGCTGCTTGAAGTAGCCATGCAACTCGGATGCCAGTAAAGGGGCCAGCAACAAGCCTTTGGAGCCAAAAGCGGTAAAGACCCAAATACGCTTGCCATAGTCAATAGGCCCGACCATTGGGAGTCGGATGTGGGGTACCGTTACCCGAAAGCCGACCTGCTCTTCTACAATATCTGCATCGAGCAGCCCGGGGAGGACAGCGTCGGCCTTCTGTAGCAAGTCTTGGGTGACTTCGCTCGAAATGTCTTCATGTTTAAAGTCATGTTCGAACGAACTGCCAATGGCTAGCGTTTCTTCCTCTGGAATGATATAGGCGTGCCCGGATGTAGGCAGGAGTTCATCCCGGCTGATCCACGCCGGCCAATTGATGCGCATGGTTTGCCCTTTGACAGGGTGCAGATCCAGCAAGTCCAGCGGCGTGTCAACATACCCATACCCGAGGGCGAGCACGAGCCGGTCCGTTTTAATTTGTTCTTGCGTAGTGGCTAACGATACCCAGGTTTCACCATCAGTAATGCCCCATTTGTTTACCGGGGTGTTGTTGAGGTAAGTAACACCGTTTGCGATGGCGGCATCAACCATATGCTGAGAAAAAGCTGCTGTACTCAGGGCGCCGCCGGCGCTGACGAACATCGTACCGAACGGCGCGTGTATTTTCGGATGCCGTGCTTTGCTTTCTTCAGGGCTCCACCATGCAGCACAATTGGGGTGCATTTTGATGGACTGCTGGTAATAGGTGGCCTGTTGTTCATCGCGCGCTGGCCGTAAAAGGCCGCGGTTGTCAAAAAGATGTGTTGCGTTTCCTAATTCAAGCTGCGCATGAAAGGAGGCTATTGCCTCTTCGAACCGCCAGACCGGTCGACCACGATACGCGATAAACGGATTAAACAATCCACCCGCCACCCCGGAAGCCCCAGCGCCAGGGTGTGAAGCCTCAATGAGCAGCACCTCCTGGTGTTTGCTGAGATGTAAAGCTGCACAAGCGCCTGCCATGCCGGCACCCACAATGATGGTATCGTACTTCACGTTATCTAATGCCTGTAGCTGTAAGGTCTCTCACGAAATGTCCGGGTGATGCTGTGTTTTTATTTTTTTGGAGCAGGGGCTAATTTACGGTAAATCGGAAATCATTTTTATAAGTAGATGCAAAAGCCAGTTGTTATTGTAGGAGGAGGGGGGATCGGGCTTGCTATTGGCTGGCAATTGTGCCGTGCCGGCGTGCCAACGCAGGTGTTTGAGCGCGGCGAAGCCGGTCGCGGCGCCTCGTGGGCAGCAGCCGGGATGCTTGCGCCGGAGAGCGAGATGGGTTTTGAGGATGAAGCCATCTACCAGTTAAGCCGGGAAAGTATGCGGCGATGGCCAGACTTTGTCCAGCAACTCGAAGCGGATAGTGGGAGCGATGTTGATTATCGAACGGAAGGCATTCTGCGTGTGGCTGATGATCGAGATGCCGCTGAAGCCTTGCGACGCTACTATGATTTCCAGCACGCACAAGGACTGGCTGTCGAGTGGCTTACCGGTGCAGAAGCCCGGGAGATAGAGCCCTTTTTAGCCCCGAGATTGCCGGCAGCGGTATTTTCAAGGGCTGATCATCAGGTTGATAACCGGCTGATGGCAACAGCATTGCAGGTTGCTTTTCAAAAGGCTGGCGGGGTTTTGCATACCAACGCGCCAGTGCAGTCGATTTTGTCGGAGAAGGATGCGCCTGTCGTTGTGACGGCAGATGGGACCCGCATCGAAGCATCTTGTGTGGTTTTGGCTGCGGGTGCATGGTCGCGCCGAATAGAAGGACTGGTGCCCGAGGCAAAACCTCCGGTGCGCCCAGTTAAAGGGCAGATGCTACAAATGCAGATGGCATTGCCTTTTGATTTGCAGCACGTGGTACGCGGCCCGGATGCGTACCTGGTACCAAAGAGTAACGGGCGATTGTTACTCGGCGCAACGATGGAAGAGCGGGGGTTTGATACCAGCGTGACAGCCGGCGCGTTGTATGATTTGCTTGATGCTGCGTGGAAAATGGTCCCCGGTATTTACGACCTGGAAGTTACCGAGACGTGGGCTGGCTTGCGGCCGGCGAGTCGTGACAACGAACCGTTGCTGGGTGCAACCCACGATCCGCGGATTGTTTTTGCAACCGGGCACTATCGCCATGGCATTCTGCTTGTCCCTGTAACAGCCGAAGAGATTTGCCGGCTGGTACACACCGGAGAAACTTCCGAATGGCTGGTGCCGTTTTCTCCTTTACGATTTGATCCCCGTACCACCACCTGATAGACACCATGGATACCACCGTGCAACAGACCCTTTCTGTCAATGGAGACGTGCGCGCTTTTGACGCTTCACTTGCAAGTGTGCTGGCGCAATTTGGTGTAGATGTAGCAGCTGCGCGCGGTGTAGCCGTAGCTGTAAATGACGAGATTGTACGCAAGAAAGACTGGGCATCGCATGTCCTGAGTCCAGATGATCGCGTCGAAGTTGTCACTGCAAGGCAAGGGGGCTAAGATGGCGCAAACCCGGGACACAACACCTGCAAATGGTGTGACTGAAGATGTATTGAAAGTTGGTGCGTACACGTTGTCATCACGGTTGCTGGTGGGCACCAGCGGCTACCCGAATATGCAGGTGTTGCTGGACGCTTTGGAGGCTTCAAAAACAGACCTGGTGACAATCGCTATCCGCCGGCTGAATTTGCAGGATGTGGCAGAAGAGAGTTTGCTCGATCTGCTGATCCGTGGAGGTTATCAGTTACTTCCAAATACGGCCGGGTGCTACACGGCAAAAGAAGCCGTGCTGGTTGCTCAACTGGCGAGAGAAGCCATTGAGACGGATCTCATTAAGCTTGAGGTGATTGGCGACGAAGAAACGCTGATGCCGGATGTAGAGCAATTGCTCAAGGCTGCAAAATCGCTGGTAGACGATGGGTTTACGGTGATGGCGTATTGCAACGATGACCTGATTACATGCCGCAAGCTGGCTGATCTTGGGTGCGCGGCTGTGATGCCGCTGGCTTCGCCGATTGGCAGTGGGATGGGGCTTATTAATCCGTACAACCTGCAAATCATCAGAGAATACCTTACAGAGGTACCGCTTATTGTCGATGCAGGCATCGGTACTGCAAGCGACGCGGCCAAGGCGATGGAGTTGGGGTATGACGGGATCCTGCTGAATACGGCCATCAGCAATGCCAAGCATCCGGTTAAAATGGCTGAAGCGATGCGGTTTGCGGTGGATGCCGGTCGCGCGGCATACCAGGCCGGCCGTATCCCGCGCCGGTATTACGCAAAAGCCTCATCACCCGTAGAGGGACGTATCTCCGTTGAGCAATAAAGGGACATTGGAGCTTCCACGCTTAATCTTGATTGCCAATCAGTTTACCCGCGCGGATGTCGCTGAACGCGTGTGTGCTGCTGTTGACGCGGGTGTGATGTGGGTGCAGTTGCGCGATCATGAGGCCAGTGAAGCAGGTTTTGGGGACGCAGCAACAACATTGGTTGATCGTTTGCGTGGCATATCGGGGGAGGTAATGATTTCGGTGAATAGCCGGCCACAGGTTGCACGGGATTTGGGGGTGCATTATCACAGGGGCAAGGGTAAACCCGTATTGTTGGACAGGGGCGATGGTATACAGGGATATTCCGCGCATACGATGGCTGAGGTCAAAGATCACGCGGGGATGGACTACCTGTTTTATAGTCCCATTTTTCCAACGGGTAGCAAGCCGGGGCATCCAGGTGTTGGCGTGGTTGAACTGGCAGAGGTGACCGAGCAGGCAATGCAGCTCGTCTATGCATTGGGTGGGATCAAGCCTCAGCATTGCGCGGCCTGTTTGGGAGCCGGCGCTTACGGCGTGGCCGTTATTTCAGGGATTTTGCAGGCTGATGATATCGAAGCGTCGGTACACGCTTATCTTAAAGCCATAAACACAGAGGCAGTAACATGAAGGTAGCGTTGACCATTGCAGGTAGTGACTCGGGCGGAGGGGCCGGCATCCAGGCGGATATCAAGTCGATGCAGGCAAACGGCGTATTTGCTACCTCGGTGATTACTGCTGTCACTGCGCAGAATACGCAGGCGGTTACTGCCGCGTATGACTTGCCGCTGGATATTATCGCCGCGCAGATCGACGCGGTGTTTGATGATTTTGAAGTAGCAGCGGTAAAAACGGGCATGTTATCCTCTGCAGCAATTATTCAACTGGTGGCGGAGAAGGTCGCGCAATGGCAGATGTCGCCGATGGTTGTTGACCCCGTTATGATTTCAACGAGTGGGTTTGCTTTGTTGCAAGAGGATGCGGTGGAAAACATGAAAACACTGCTGATCCCGAAAGCCACGCTTGTTACGCCGAACACCCATGAGGCGACGCATCTGACGGGGCTATCGATTGCATCTGTAGCAGAAGCAGAAGCGGCTGCGAAAGCGATCTATGCAATGGGACCTGAGGCTGTATTGGTGAAGGGGGGGCATCTTGAGCAGGAAGAAGAGGCGGTTGATGTACTTTATGATGGGGAGGGCTTTACGTATTTCCGATCAGCGTTTATCGATACTCCGCATACGCACGGGACGGGGTGTACGTACGCGTCTGCTATTGCAGCAAATCTGGCGAAGGGGATGGGGTTGAAGCCGGCGATTGAGTCGGCCAAGGGGTACGTGACGGAGGCGATTCGGCATGGGTTGGCGATTGGCAAGGGGCATGGGCCGACGCACCATTTTTATTTTTTTTCCGATTGAAGGTATGTTTCCCCTCAAATATCCGTCGGGTTTTAGAAACCCAACGGATATTTTTAAAAGGGTTCCATATCGTCGAAAAAGCTGTCCGCTTCCACCTCGCGATGCAGTCGCGCAAAAGCCTGCTCATCGCCAAACAATCCCTGGTCTCCCAAACGATAGGAACTGTACATCCAATCCTCCGGCCACGCTACAAACCCGTGGTGCACCGGATTCCAGTGGATGTAAGCCACAAGCTGGCGCATGTACGCATCATCCACGACCTTTTTCCGCCGTACGCGTTCGATGAACAGCCGGCCCCTCCGGTTAAACCGTTTGTTGTAGGCCCTTGCGTACGCATTAAACCAGTTGCCCAATTGCTGTCCGATCTGATTGCTGATAGCCTTGCTGTCAATACACGCTGTGAAGTCCGACTTACCTTCAAAGAAACCTTTCAACACCTCATAGGGCTTGATCTTGATCAGGAAATGAAAATGATTGGGCATCATGCAGTACGCATGGATGTCCATCATGCCCTGGGTATACCAGACGCAGCGATCCATGAAGTACCTGTAGTTCTCTGCCGTGCGAAACAGGTCTTCATCGCCAACAGCATGATTGTAGAGGTGATAACAGGCGTCGGGTTCAAAAGGGGCGAACTGTGACATGGCTTTTCTTCCATGCACGACCTGCACGCAAGCTGTGTTGCATTTCGTATAAACAAGGGCCGGCAAAAAGAGCGGAATTAACTTATTGCCGTGGGAACGATTTAAACCAAGCCTGCGTTTATGCTCCCCTCGCTCCAAAAATGGGTATTTGCCCAGCAGCGATGTGCCCGTAGCTCAGCTGGATAGAGCGTCTGACTACGGATCAGAAGGTCGGGAGTTCGAATCTTCCCGGGCACGCATGACTAAAACCTGCTTGAATAGCCCTTTTTGGCTGATTTAAGCAGGTTTTTCTGTTTGCACCATACCTGCACTATGTGCGAAAATCTGAAATATTTATATATGTATAGGTATGTAAAGAAGGCAAATAGAAGGCGGAATTGCTTGCTTGGTCTGGTCACGCCTCCTCTTAAAACACCCCCCCTCCTGCTCCAAATAAAGCACCATGCAAAAGTGATATGCTGCCTAGTAGTCACGCAGCTTGATAGAGATGTCACCCTTGATAGACCACTTCAGGGCATACTCAGAGTAATGATTGCGGATTTGCGGCTTGGCTAGCTCTTACTGCTAGCACAGCCTGAGAATCTTGGTGGTTTGGGCTTTGGTCATTAACCGGAGTTTTGATGTGCTTGGGTCCGGTTAGCTAAGTTAAGGCTGTGATGAGCTGTTTCAAATTTAAATAATACCAGCTTACTCGATCATCAATTGGATTATCTGGAGAACATTAGGGGAAAGCCTCATCAAAAAAGGACGGGACGATCGTAACTGAATATAATCGAAGCTGTATCCCGTGCAATATCATTTCGCAATGAAGTTATTATTGAGTCTGCACTTTCTCCTCTCCTCTCTAAACTATCTATATAACTTTCAAGCCTTTCACTTTGCAGGACCATTAAGTCGCGGTACGCCCTCGCCTCATTTACAGCCTCAACAGCACTCTTTTCCTTCAGAAGCTGTATCTGAGCCTCCAATGCATCAATACGCGCATCATTGAGCTTCGTTGCCACGATAAAAAGTGCGGATTCCTATTATCAATCCAAGATTTTTAATCAAGCCCACCCACCTCTCGATACTCTCAAACTTGGTAGGCTCCTTTGGTACGAGTTTGTCCACGCTCATAAAACAGGGTATGCTTGTAATAACTAAGCTCTAATTATAACACTCCCCTGGATATAACAAAAGCCACCACCATACCAAGGCATCAATAATACCACCTCTCCGCCCTCTCAAAGCACCACTGGGCAGCAGCAAGCAGCAAGTCACGAAAGAGCGTAAGTAATTGCGGGTACCAGTGTCCAGGGCGCATGGCTGTTTCTGGAATAGACGCACACCATGGTGTAGGCATAACCTCTAGTCTCAGAAGCCAACGAATTTTTTCAAGAGATCGTATAGGACTTTCAGCCCTAGACCCTTAAGCGTAGCCTTGAGCGCCCGGCGCCAGTTGTAGGCAATAGCTGTCTTCAGGTGGACCCAGCGGTACTCTTTGACAACCTTTCTGACTGCTTTAGGATCGCCAGTGCTGTGGGCTTCTGCGAACTCGTCATAGTAGTCCCGAACTGATTGGTCATAGATATGGAGCTTGCCCAGTTTGCCATAGATCCATTTGGCTAGAGAGTCGCATTTAGGCCTAGTGAGTTGCTTCACTTGATTCCTAGATACTTTCTTTCCCTCACTATCCTCTGTTGGGCTAGAAAGAACTTCAATAGCTTTCGGCGCTAATACTGAGATAAAAACTGTTAGGAACAGAAGGGCATAATCAATCTCGCCGCGTTGAAAAAACCAAGCAGATAACAGCGTGCCAATGATAGGTATTGTCCAATACGCCGCAATTGCCAGTTTCTTTAAAGATCTGTCACCTTTATGCATCACACCCTCCCCAGTTTAAGATTGCCCTGGACAGTAGAGACAAAGATAGTCCACTGATCATATGCAGCAGATCCCTTGCCTGTGATCTTGTAGATTCTCAGCGGTGGCCTCGTGTCGCCTTCGGGAAGCTCTTCTTCTTCAGACTTGATGTACCCCTTCTCCTCCATCCGAAGCAGCGTCACGTACACAGTGCCTCGCTTCAGGCTGCCTTCTGATGCCTTGACCAGCTGCAGGCCATAGCCTTTCTGGTTCGCAATCAGAAAGCCTAGGATGAAGGCTTCTTTATTGGTAAGTGGTGAGATCAGTCCCATAGTTTATTAGTCTTACAATTTTATGACTTGTTTTACATTTGTAAGACTTCTGAGTGGATAAGTTTCAGCTAAAACAATTTTAGTTGCCGCACGTGTTGATCTTCGCTATTTGACCATGCATGCCCATCTTCGCCTGTGCCGCCTAACAGTTGGCTTTAGAATATGCTTACGATGCGCTTATATTAGCAGTACTAGACTGTATCTAAATATGGAAGCTACTGCAGAAGGCGCAATCACTATCGGAATATATCTCGGGTCCCTATACGGGCTCCTGAAGATCATTGATTGGGTCTTTGATCAGGATGACGTGATTAAAGAGAAGAGCAAGAAGCGCCTGGGGAATTGGCTGAGGAATGTGAAGGTCAAAGAGCCTTCTTCGGACTGGCGGGATGGCTTCGTCGCCATCTTTGACAAGTGGTTTGGCGAAAAGCATCTTAGTCTAAAATGTTTCTTTAGATCAGCATTAGTTACTGTAGCATTTTATGCTGTTGCCTGGGTCTTACTTTTCGCTCTTCCAAATGAGTATAATGTATTTGATGCGCGCTATATCAGATCGGACTATCCCATCTTAAAGATACTTAATGGTATTGGCATACCGGGTCTTTTGGTAGCTATAATTTCAGGCCTGTGGTTGAATGTGTTCCCGGATTACATGTCACTTTTTGAAACTAGGATCCTTCTTAATTTTCTAAAGGGACGATCTTCTTTTTTGGTGATATCTTTTTTTCTGATCATTGATTTTGTTCTGACTTTTGCAGCACTCGCTGTTAGTTGGCTCCTGTTCGACTTGGTAGTTTTTTACGAATTGAGGATAGATCAACTCATCGAGACGATTAGAGGATTTGAGGTCAGCAGCGAAGCAGGATATCATGAAACTAGCATATCGATCCTCACGACATTCTTTACCTCAATATGGATTTGGGTCTATTCTTTGGCCGCTATACTCGTTAAGCTTGTAGGTAAAACGCAATCAGGTTTACACTTCCTAAAAGTCCATCTTGATTTGGAAAACAAACCCTTCAAGTCTATCGGTAAGGTAATTCAGCTAATCGTGGTGATTGCCTATGCGGTCACGGGAGTGTTTTTGCTGATCTAGTCTCGTTTCTATCTCTCCTCATCCACCTACTGGAGGTGTAGTGTGGTATCACAGACCTTTAGGAGTTGTGGCCGATCAGGAGAAATTAGACAGGCTTAAGCGAAGGCGTGACCTCTCCAATAAAATAGTACTATTCAGTGATTGACAGCCTGCGGGGGGATTGTTAGGATAGACAATTCATTTCTTAATCCTAGCACATCATATCTATCATGTTTAAGATCCCCAAGCGAGTACTCGATCGATTCCGCACCGAATTAAAGCGCTATGGCAAGGTAACAGCTAGCATCCGCTCTAGAGATGTATCTGAGGCAGATACTGTTACCGTGGTCAAGGACATGCTTGCCGATGTCTTTGGCTTTGACAAATACCTTGAGTTAACTAGTGAGCAGCAGATTCGAGGCACTTATTGCGACCTGGCTGTAAAGATTGATGGCAAGATCAAGTACCTCATCGAGGTAAAGTCAGCAGGTACAGACCTCAACGAGAGCCACATCAGGCAGGCCATTAACTACGGGGCCAAAGAAGGAATTGAGTGGATAGTTCTGACTAATGGTATTTCCTGGCACCTCTACAGGCTTAAGTTTGCCCAGCCAATTGAGCATGAAGAGGTTTCCTTCTTCGACGCCACACAGATTGACCTGAAAAAGGAGGACGACCAGAAGAAGCTGTTCCTGCTTAGTAGGGAAGCCATCTCAGGGAATGCTATGGATGAATATCATAAGCACTCCCAGCTACTTAACATGTACACTATAGCTCAGGTATTGATGACTGAGCCAGTAGTCAACGCAACTCGAAGAGAGTTTCGCAAGCTATTCCCTGACTTCAAGGTAGACAAAGAGGAGATAGCACAAATCATCTCTGAAGAGATACTCAAAAGAGAAGTGGCCGAGAGTGATAAGGCCCAGGATGCAGCCAAGAATGTCAAGAAAGCAGCGAAGAGTTTAGCAAGAAGACAAGCCAAGGCTGCGGCAGCTAAGGGGAGTGCTGGGTAGCTGGGTGTCAGGGCAGCCTGGAGTTGCCCCGCTTAGACAGACACCTAGTTAAGCACAGAATGATGGTTGTTGGGTCATTGTAGCTTCGTAGTCACAGGGACTCATGTACCCCAATGAAGAATGTAGTCGCTTCCGGTTGTACCAGCTTTCAATGTATTCAAAGATGTCAGTTCTGGCTTCATCTCTCGTATGATAATACTTGTGGTGAACAAGTTCTCGTTTCAGTGTGGCAAAGAAGCTCTCAACAGGTGCGTTATCCCAGCAATTGCCCTTGCGGCTCATGCTGCAAGTAATGCCGAATCGGTCAAGTAACTGCTGATAATCGCCGCTGGCATACTGGCTACCTCAGTCGCTGTGATGCAATAGATTGCTTCCGGGTCTACGGCTGCTCAGCGCCATTTTAAGCGCAGACAGCACCAGGTCCCGAGTCATGATCCTTTGCATGCTCCAGCCAACAACGCGTCTGGAGAACAGGTCAAGCACAACAGCTAGGTAAAGCCACCCCTGCCCGGTCCAGATATATGTGATATCTGCTGCCCAGGCTTGATTGCAACCTTGCCGATCAAACTTCCTATCCAGTAAATTCTCAGCTGTCGGCAGCTTGTGCCCCGAATCCGTTGTTACCTTGAACTTCTTTGCTTGCTTTGGCCCCAGATCTCGGTCCTTCATCAGCCGGGCCACGCGTTTGCGACCACAGCGAATCCCGTTTGATCTCAGTTTGGCGTGAATCCTCGGACTGCCGTAGGTCTGTTTGCTTTCCTTATGGACTCGCTCGATTTCATCGCCAAGCTGATTGTCGTCCATGCTGCGCTGACTCTCTGGCCGTCTAACCCAGGCATAATATCCGCTTGTGGACACCCCAAACACACGCGACATAGCCGCAATGGAAAACTGACTCTTATACGTTTCAATGAATCGATACCTCAACGAGGGGCTTTCGTGAAGATACCCATAGCCTTTTTAGGATCTCATTCTCCTCCTTTATCCGCTTGAGTTCTCGTTTCAGCGTTGCCATTTCGTCATCTCGTGGTTTCCCCTTGCCGGGGAAGGCGTGCCCTTCTTCATGCTCTCGTTTCCAACGCCCCAGAACACTGGGGCTTATTCCCAAATCTCGGGCAGCCTGACTGATGTTGCCACGTTCCTTCGCTAGGCCTACGGCATCCTCTTTAAACTCTTTTGTGTATTCCCGTCTCGTTCGCATTGTATATCCTCGCTTGCGCTAAGATAGTGCTTTTCGAGGTGTCCACTTTTGCGGGGTGGTTCCATAAGTCGTTGTGCCCCAAGGGTTTTCATTGGTGCCCCAATAGGCTACGGATCAGAAGGTCGGGACTTCGAATCTTCCCGGGCACGCAAAACGGAATTGGCTTCTACGATGTCGTAGAAGCCATTTTTGTTGGCACTGACTTTCTGAGACGGTTTGATTTTTTGGCTTTTGATTGCATAACACAAATATTTCATTGAAATCACTCGGACAGATATTCGACTACAGAAGTCAACGGCTAAAGGTAAATCGTGTTCACCAAAAAGGGATTGTTGATGACTCTTGTCTGCTTCAGCCCTTGTTGCCGTACATTAAAAACGAACCTACCATTGGGCTTCCAATGCCTGTACCGGTCCTTCCATTTCTTTGACACTAAATTCAGCGATTCGCTCGCGAAGTATTCGACGGAAACGACTAACATTGCGATTTCCCCAGACACCAATTGTTCTATCCGTCATCTCCGGACTTGGATCTTTTGGTGCACGCCAGATAACCCCACCTCCAAATAACTCACCAAACTCATCGGGTTTGATATAGCTAGTTGCCCAGTTCAGAGGAGCCTTGATCACAAGCGGTTGCGAGCGTTCGTCAACAAACCACTGCGCGTAAAATTGAAATAATATCATTAGATCGAACACTACCTTTTTATAGCACCTTTCTGCTCACATTTTTAGAGATTCGGATTCCGCTACCCGCTAAGAACTGGATCAAATTAAATACCATTCGATTACAGCTAGCAACACCCTCATACCTCTATTGAGTCAATTCAAATGCAGTGCTAGTTCGATGAGATTAACCAGATTCGTATTCTGCCCCGGAGCGAGCATTCAGACTCAAATCTAAATTGATGTTGTAGGTTCTATACCGCCGCCGGGTATCGCATTGCGACGCTGTCTTATCGTCGACTTTCTACTACGCAAAGAATTAGGACGATAGTACTGGTTAGAACGAAAAGAATACGCTCCCTTGTTACCGTACATCTCCTTATGCATCGAACGCCGGCGCTCTCTGATCAACGCACGAATTCTATGCTGCCTTATTGACCACGTGAGTACCAAAATCAACGGCAGAGCAAGAATTACTATAAACAGCACTGCGAGGTCTGGCAACATCTTGCCTCTGTGTTTTCTGATGACATGAAGAACGGCATTCTACGAGAGTATAGCCAGCCTGGTTACTTTTTAACTTCGTCACCTACCAGCAGTCTTGCCATCAGGACAGTCCAACAACTTCTTTCTTAATCCCGGCTGCGACTTTCTAAGGGTTTTTACGTCCTTCATAGCAGGGCCTTTCTTATTTTACTGCAGTTTGACATTTCTATAAACCCGCATCCTGGCTCCTTTTAAGTGGCAGTAGCAGGTTCACCACGCGCATCTCAGTACTCAGCTAATCCCAATTCTTGCGGCTTGTCGCACGTACAGTCCCGCTTGTCGCAAATTGCTTGCGGGCACTTATCCTCCTTCATATACTCCGTGAAATCAATGGTCCTATTGTAATCCTAATCAAGACTATTGCTGTCCAAGCATAGTGTTTGGTCACCTCTCTAACAAAGCAGGACAATGTCAGTCCACCTCATCGAAATGAAGTTTTCTTTACTTTATTCACGTATATCAAGCTTGATTTTTCTGCTATGCTGTTCGGTGTCGATAGTGACAGCTTCACCTGAATCTACGGGAACGATAAAAGGCAACGTAATAGATGACCAACAGCTGCCCCTGTACCCGGCTACGGTGATTCTGTATCAAGCTTCAAGTGGTGTCTTTGTAGAGGGAACGACCACTAATGACGAGGGCGCATATACATTTAGCGGAGTAAGCGCCGGCGAATACTTCCTTAGCGTTGCTTTTATCGGCTTTGAAACCTACAAATCAGAGCCTTTTGCGGTTGAAAATGGCCGCACAATCCAAATGCCAGTCGTTGAACTGACAACAGATGCTGTAGCCCTTGAGGGTGTTTCTGTACAGGCGGAGCGGGATCTGATCGAGGTGCAGCCAGACAAGACGGTGCTCAACATCCAGGGTACGGTAAATGCAGCCGGCAATACGGCATTCGAACTGCTGCGTAAATCTCCCGGGGTTGTGGTCGACAACAACGACAATGTCATCCTAAGCGGAAAAAGTGGTGTCCAGATCTATATCGATGGTAAACCTTCTCCTTTGAGCACAACTGATCTGGCTGCGCAGCTAAAAACCATGCAGGCGTCTGAGATCGACGCGATCGAGATCATTACCAACCCCTCCGCTAAGTACGATGCAGAAGGGAACGCCGGCATTATCAACATCAGGCTTCGGCGCGATAAAAGCCTGGGTGCCAACAGCACGGTAGACCTTTCGTACGGTTATGGCGATAATTCGAGATACAGCACAACGGCGACCTTTAATTACCGAACACCAAAGCTTAACACGTTCGGATCGTATGCGTTTAGCGGCGGGCAAAACGACAACTGGATTAACCTGTATCGCATTCAGAACGATGTGTTGTTCGATCAGCAATCTGAAACAGGTTCTTCGGGCCCTTCCAACCGATTCCGGATGGGTACCGATATTTTTCTCGGCGACAAAAGTATCATCGGTTTCATGTTTAATGGGTACATTAACGATTCAAACTGGCTGAGCAATACAGAAACCCCAATTACCGACCTGCTCAGTAGCGAAATCCAATCTGTTCTTGTCTCATCTTCCGACAACGACGGTGTGCGTCGTAACGCAAACGGAAACCTGAATTATCGATTCGACAACAAGAAAGGAATCACTTCGAACGCTGATATAGATATTGGTTTTTATTACAATGGCACGGCTACCACGCAGCCTAATTTATACCTTTCCCCCGGCGTCGGTGCCACGTTGCAGGAGCTCTTGTTCACCAGTCAGGCGCCAACGGATATCAGTATCTATTCGGCAAAGCTCGATCACGAACGGCCCGTGATGAATGGAACGTTGGGCGTGGGTGCCAAGATTTCGCAGGTCGGGACGGAAAATAGCTATGACTATTTTCAGGTGCTAAATGGGGTAGAAGAGCTGGATATCGACCGGAGCAATCAGTTCGATTTTGTCGAGACAATTGGGGCAGGTTATTTCACCTTTACCAAGACGTTCGACAAATTTACAACCAATCTCGGGCTTCGTGGCGAGTGGACGTTTTCGTCAGGAGAATTAACCGCCTTAAAGGAGACGAATAACGATACGGTGGAACGACGTTATTTGGACCTGTTTCCATCCGGTGGTATAACATACAGCGCATCGCAGAAACACCAGTTTAGACTTAATTACAGCCGGCGTGTTGACCGTCCGAGCTACCAGGCACTCAATCCGTTTGAATTCAAACTTTCTGAACTGAGCTACTCGCGCGGGAATCCCTTTCTCCAACCGCAGTACACGAACAATGTCTCTTTCACGCACACCTATAACTACGTGCTGAATACGACGATTTCGTATAGCCACACCAATGACTTTTTTGCCAATATCTCAGACTCCACAGAGGTGAATCGTACGTTTCTCGAAACGATCAATCTTGAATATCAGCGCGTCTTAAGTGCAAATATCAGCTATCCATTCAGTCCAACAAAATGGTGGAGCACGTACTCAAGTGTTAACGGATTCCATAAGCGAAACAAGGCTGAACTAACACAGGGGCGCATTGTCGATATAGCAACAACGACGGCATCCCTCTATCATCAGTCTACCTTCTCCTTGCCAAAAGATTGGGCTGTTGAGCTATCTGGTTGGTACAGCTCGCCATCTATCTGGGGCGCTGTTTACGAGACGGATACCAATTATTCCATCGACACGGGGGTACGCAAGAAATTTGCAGGTGGCAAGGCAACACTAAAAGTTTCAGTGACAGATGTGTTCAATACGGCTTCCTGGCGCGGTGTACAGCGTTTCCCTGGCCTGTTTGTCGATGCATCGGGAGGCTGGGAGAGCCGGCAGTTACGGCTAAACTTCTCTTACTTCTTTGGCAATGATCAGGTCAAAAAAGCGCGCAATCGGAAATCAGGGATTGAAGCCGAGGCCAACAGGATCGGGAATTGATCGTTTTTTTATTGCCTGAAAGAGCGAGATTCGAATTTTCCCAGGCATGCACAGAAAAGGCCGCTTAACTGAAAGATTAAGTGACCTTTTTCCTTTCTAATGAATACTCCTATTGCAGTCGCACCAGGGGCCTTGTCTGGATCGGTGCTCAATCCGTAACTGGAAAGATACATACCTGCTTGCCCCTGGCGTCAGTGCCGTTCCACGCCGCTAGGCGCGCGCATATCCTGATAGTATCTTCACCTAAATGTTCGTAAGTAGGAAAATACTATCCAGAAAAAAGTATTTATTCCTGAAAACGAAACATATCGAAAAAGCTACGTATGCTACGTTTATTCATCCCAAATGTAGACCGCAGTGAAACTCCTTACCCGCTCCGAAGAATTTGTCCTCCTTGCTGTCTGGAAACTCCAGGATCGCGCCTACAGCCTGCCCATTCGTAAACAATTATCCGATATCACGAAGCATGAGTGGTCGTTAGGTGCAATTTATACGCCCCTGGAGCGGCTTGTTAAAAACGGATTGCTCACCTCGTATCTCACCAAAGCTACTGCTGAGCGCGGCGGCAGAAAGAAGCGGGTTTACGAACTAACACCCAAAGGCCGGCAGGCGCTGATCCACATACGCGAAGTAGAGCAGGCGATGTGGGCCGGCGTCACTGGACTTGTTTTGGGGAGATAAAACGATGCCTGATCCCATGGTCAAACCACCACCTTTTGCTGAGAAAATACTGGGTTGGCTCCTCGACGACCTCTGGTATACCCCGCTCGGCGACTTTGAAGAGTACTTCCACGAGAAAGTAGAAGAATTAGGCGCGCCACGCGCCCGGTGGTGGTACCGAGGCCAGGTTCTGCGCATGCTACCCGACAGACTATTTCAAAAAACCTACTGGGCCTCCGTTATGATATCAACCTACCTCAAGCTCGCCTACAGAAATTTGCTAAAAAACAAGGCGGCGGCTTCCATAAACATTATTGGTCTGTCTATTGCCATTGCCTGTACCATTGTGGCCTACCTCTTTGTACACAGCAAGGTGGTGCGAGATAACTTCCATGAACATACAGACAACATCTTTTTAGTCGAACAGGTAATGACTGAAAATGACGAGTCGTACCTGTATAGCCAAACGCCTTTTCCGTTGGGGCCCTCAATAGTTGACGAAATCCCGCAAGTTGAAAGCGCTGTGCGCATCAAAGAGTGGCGCGCGGAAGTTACGCATGACGATAATCGCTTCGGCCAAAACATGAGTTTTGTCGATGATAACTTTCTGGAGATGTTCACCTTTCCCATTAAGTACGGAGATGCCAGTGAACTCAAAAATAGAAATGCCATCATCCTGAGCGCCAGGAGTGCAGAACGGTATTACGGTACGGAAAACCCGGTTGGACAAGTCCTTGATATTGCAGTTATACCCGGTCAGGTGCAGCCATTTACCATTGCTGCCGTAACTGAGCATTTCCCGCCGAACACGGCGTATGACTTCTCCCTCTTGCTGCATATCGATAATTTACCCCCGCTTGAAGAAAGCAATGCCAGCAACTGGATACGGAATATCACCACTTTTGTAAAGGTTGCAGATCCTAATGAAAAGGAATCTGTAGAGCAGCAAATGGGGGCGTTTGTTGCGCCTGCCAACGCAGCAAATATCAATACAACAACCGAGGCGTTTGTACTGGAAAACTTGCAAAGCCTCACATACAGCGCTTCTACGGTGCGTAACCCGGTGGTTGGGGGAATACCGCTGGGGCCGGTGATTGTACTCTCAGTTATTTCAATATTCCTCCTGTCTCTTGCTTGTCTCAACTACATCAACATTGCCCTGTCGACCGCTACCCGCCGGCTTAAAGAAATTGGCGTGCGAAAAGTGATGGGCAGTACCAGGCGTCAGCTGGTTGAGCAGTTTTTTGCAGAGAACATCCTGGTATGCTTTGTTGCACTCATCGTGGGGATACTCATTGCAGGCCTTTTCCTGTTGCCGGCTTTCGATGATATTACCAATTTTGGACTGTCCATTTGGGGACGACACAGTCTCCACCTGTTTGGTTTTTTAGGCGTCCTGTTACTTTTTATCTCCGTTGTTTCAGGCGTGTATCCATCACTTTACGTTGCCTCGTTCCAGCCCGTAAATATTTTCAGGGGTAAAAGACACATCAATAAGAAACGCCGGTTTACACACGCACTCCTATCGTTTCAATTTATGCTTGCCAGTATCGCCATGATGAGTAGTATAGCATTTGTGTTAAATGATGGCTATCAGGAGAGCCTCGACTGGGGATACGATAATGAAAACATTCTAGTCCTTTCATTTGACGACAACCAGGCGTACGAGTTGGTGAGCAATGCAGCATCGCAATTGCCGGCTGTCCTCAGTAGCAGTGGCAGCAAAAGCCACATCGGCCGCACTCATAATTACCGAAAAGCCAGACTGGGCGATGAAGAGTTTGATGTGTTACAATACGAGGTCGGCCCATCGTATGCACAGACGATGGGACTCTCCATGGTTGCCGGCAAATTCTTTAATCCTGATTTGCTTGCTGAAGAGGATGGCGTGGTTATAAATGAGACGTTTGCGCATATCCACCAAATCGATGACCTATCAGTTCATCAAGTTCGTCTAGATAGTACGTACCATCCGATCCTTGGTATCGTATCAGACTTTTATTATGAAGGCTTTTTTAACACCATTTCCCCAGTAGTATTGACCAAGAGTACATTATCCGAGCATACGTTTTTGACGATGAAATTGGAAGCTGGTGCAGCTGCGCAAACGGTTAAATCGCTTGAGGCTGTCTGGGCTGAATTGCCAGTAGATAACACGCTACCATTTTTCTTTCAAGACACGGTATTTGATCATCAATTTAGGGAAGGTCGTGGCATCACGACGATCCTGCTCTTTGCGACCTCTATGGCATTGCTTATCGCCTGTATGGGCTTGTTTGGCATGGTAGCGCAGAACATCAGCAGTAGGATGAAAGAAATTGGTGTCCGCAAGGTCTTGGGCGCATCACTTGGGCAAATTACGCGGCGGGTGAATCGGCATTTTCTGTTGCTTCTGGGCATTGCCGTTTTGGTTGCCACACCGATTAGCTGGATCTTTGTTAACATGCTGTTGGACTCGGTGTATGCCTACCACCAAAGTATGTCGTTCTGGCCTGTTGCGCTCTCTTACCTATTGATTTTTGCTACCGCAGCTTTAACAATTTCGACGCAGATTTACCGGGTCTCTGTGGTCAATCCTACGGATGTTTTGCGAAACGAGTAGTAAACGTTACAGGCACTCAGTCGGGCGGGCAATTCGCATTTGTGGCAATCTCCGGGGTAATTGTTATCTTTTGTTTAGGATAAATCGGTGCCTATTTGTTGGTATGGATATACCTTTAAGAAGGTGAGGCCTGTCGCAAGTACGACGGTGTTCGCGCATACCAATGCATACGTATCCTAATCAGCGCGCGTTCAAAACAGTTATGGCGGATGAGCAACAGGACATCACACAAATGCTTCGCGGCATGGAAGCCGGCGACGACAGCATTGTTGATCAACTCTTCCTCAACCTGTATGATGAACTGCGAAGCCTGGCGGATGTGCATCTAAATCGAGAACGTCCCAATCATACGCTAAACCCGACGGCCCTCGTGCATGAGGCGTATATTAAGCTGCTTGAACAAACGAAAAAAAAGTGGAAAAATAAATCGCATTTTCTGGGCATAGCTTCCCTGATGATGCGGCGCATTCTCATAAAGTACGCCCGCCGGCGGCAGGCTGAAAAACGAGGCGGGTTGCTTCAAAAAGTGACCCTGGTAGATGGGGATGCTGCATGGGAAACAGGGTTGACAGATCTCATTGCGCTTGACGATGCGCTCCAGAAGCTCGAAAAGATTGCAGCGCGCGCCAGTAAAATTGTTACCATGCGCTTCTTTGGCGGCCTCAATAATGAAGAAATAGCTGCTGCGCTAAACGTCTCGGTACCCACGGTAAAGCGCGACTGGAAAACAGCCCGCGTGTGGTTGAGTGATGTTCTTGGGGAAGCAGGGGAGGCGTCCAAACTTTAAAAACCCAAATCAAAAACATGGCGATAGATGCAAATCATTGGGATCTGATGCAGTCGCTTTATCTGCAAGCACTCGATATCGAGCTGCCTTCCCGCGATACGTTTCTGAAAGAAGCCACAAAGGATAACCACACCCTTTACCTGCAGGTACGTGCCCTGCTTGAAGCAGAAACCCATCCCATGTTTAAGGGACTTGCAGTTGATATTTTGTCTGATGACACAATGACCGGTAACCCAGCCGGCGTAAAAAGCGGCGACCAGATCGATCGCTATAAGGTCCTGGATAAGATTGGGGAAGGCGGGATGGGCTTTGTCTACCGCGCAGAACGTGCAGATGGTGCCTATTCGCAAACGGTAGCGTTGAAACTGGTAAAATACGGTGCCAGTTCTGCTTCCCTAATCAGAAGGTTTGAAGTTGAACGCCAAATTCTGGCAGAACTACAGCATCCGGGCATTGCAAACTTGATGGATGGCGGTGTACACGCCGACCGGCCTTTTTTGGTGATGGAGTACATCGATGGTTTACCGATCACCGAATACTGCACCCAGCATAAACTAACCCTTGGTCAGCGCCTGTCACTCTTTGAACAGGTTTGCGATGTAGTATCTTATGCGCATCAAAACCTGATTGTGCATCGTGATTTGAAGCCCTCCAACATTCTAGTCACGGAAAACGCGGGCGGAAAACCGCAAGTTAAGTTACTTGATTTTGGCATAGCGCAGCTGCTAGAGCCCAATGATTTACTCGCCATTCAAACCCAGACTGGCACAAACTTATTCACGCCGGCTTATGCTTCTCCAGAGCAAGTGGCGGGTAAGCGCATCTCCACGGCAGCAGACATTTATGGACTTGGCGTTGTGCTGTATGAATTACTCACTGGGGCATTACCCATTCCTATGCAAGGGCGCAGTTTTGTTGAAATGGTACAGGCCATTTTATCGGAAGAACCCGCGGCACCCAGCGATGCTGTGAAACACACAGACGGCTCGTTTTCCGCCAGACTTGCCGGCGATCTGGATGCCATTATCTTGAAAGCATTGCGCAAAGAACCGGAATCAAGGTATGTGACGGTTTTAGAGATGGTGGATGATCTGCGCCGGCATAAAGAAAACCTGCCGGTAAAGGCAAGGCAGGACCAGACCGGATACCGTCTTCGAAAATTTATACAGCGCCACCAGCGCGGGATTTGGACGGCCGTTGCTACCTTCATGGTAATCGCCGCCGTCATTGTGCTTGCTTTTGCTCGGGTACTTGCAGAGCGCGATATAGCGCAACAGGAAACCGCAAAAGCAGAAGAAGTGGGCAGTTTTCTGCAAAGCATTTTTGCCATTGCCAGTCCAACTACATCCACAGGCGATGAAGTTACTGCGCGGGAATTGCTTGATCGCGGTGCTGCGCGAATCGACGAAGAGTTGGCCAATCAGCCGACTGTCTCAGCAGAGATGGCGCTAGTAATTGGTGATGCTTATAAGAATCTCGGACAGTATGCTGCAGCAGACTCTTTGTTTAATTGGGTCCTGGAACTACACGAAGGACTCAACCCCCAACAGCCTTTTGGTATAGCGAAAACACTGCATGCCCTTGGGCTTCTCAAAGAGCGCTTTGGTGCGTTTGAAGATGCTACAGCGCTTCATAAAGAGGCGATAGGCATTATTGAGATGAATAACCTGGAGGCGCCGGCGCTCATGGCAGATTTGCTGCACGGTCTTGGGCATAGTGAGATGCGGAATAGGCGACTGGAAGAGGCTGAAAGGTACCTGGAGCAATCGATTGCGTTGAAAAAGCTGCACTATGGTGAGATTCACGAACAAGTGACGTACAGTCTCAATGTACTGGGTGATATCTATCAGCATCAAGAACGCTATGATGAATCCATTGATGTTCACTTTGAAACGCTGGCGCAACGCCGTGTCCTGCATGGAAATACTCATATTTATGTTTCGTCCTCTTTACATAACCTTGCCTTGGCACTAAGAGGTGTTAAACGGTATGCTGAGGCAGAACAGTATTTCAGAGAGTCACTTGCTATTCAGCAGCGTATCCCGGGAAGTGAGCAGGCCGACATAGCAAACACAATGGGGGCGCTTGCATCTGTCTTAAGAATGGATGGCCGGTTTGAAGAGGCTGAACCTGTACATCAGGACGCCATCCGCATCGCTCGGGCCACTATGGGAGATTCGAACCATCGATTGGGTGTTGAGTTGGCGCGTTATGGGTTTTCGTTATATAGCGCTGGTTTATTTGAAAAAGCAGAGCCTGTTGCGCTGGAATCGCTTGAAATTTATAGAGAAAATCACGGCGCTGAGCACACTCTGGTTGCACAGGTTGCTACGCTTGTTGGGCAGAGTATCTGGAAGCAAAGCCGATACGAAGACGCTGAGCCCATGCTGCTATCGGGTTTTCAAACGTGTGAAATCATTAATGACCAGCGGAGCGTGTGTATGGGGGTGGCGAGGGAGGCGCTTGTAGATTTTTATAGGGACTGGGGAAAACCGGAGTTAGCCAAGGAATATCAGGACAAGTAATATAATTGAAGACAGCATGATCCCTTAGCTGACTAAAAAGGACGTATAGGTTTGAAGGGCTGTTCAGCCATTCTCAAACGCTATTCTAAACTATCAAGTCAGTAGTTTTATGTTGTATTTCAATGCTATTTCTAAATGGCTCCGCAAGCATGCCTGTTTAAAGGGATTGATTCTGTTCAGCGTGTATTGCTGGATGCCACATCAAAGCTGGGCCCAACAATCTGTCGCTTCAAACCAGCCCCAAATGGAATGTCCTGATGGCTTTGAGCCAACAGTGGATATTGACGGTGATTGTGTAGATGACGTACTGGAGCGCCAGGGATTCTGGTACAGGGACAATCAGTTGCAGGCTTGCGATCCGGTAAATGATACCGGCTGTTTTGTCACCGACCCTACCGCCTGGTCTAGCGACGGGGATCCTTACAGCGACTTTCAGGAGGCAACCGGGGTTAATATGGACAATACGGTCGCGCCACCTTACAACAACCCACTCGTTGCTGCAGAACCACGTATTGAAGTTGTATTGCTACGCTACCGATTCGTACCAAAAGCAACCATCACTGATTCCAATGGGCAGGAAATGTCCGCTCAGAGTACACAAGAATTTAGCGTTGAAACCTCGGTTGGAATCTCATACACGTCTGGTGTCGAAGTGTCGGCAGGGTTGGATGCTGGCGTGACTGCCAGTACTGAAACCACGGCTTCATTTTCTGTTACAGCAGGGTTTTCCTCAAGCCAGACGCGTGGTACTGCTATTAATTGGGAAACGGCAACTACTTCGGCTACTGATGATGCTGCCTCCCTTTTTCTCGATATTGCTGGTAGGAATGTTGGGAGTGCTACTGCATTGGATGTAACACCCATATTCAACTTGTTTATTGGAGATGAACCCCTGGGGACTGTTCGGCCGAGCGAACCTTTCCCTGCCAATGTCAGGCCTGGTGAAACTTCAGACTTCATTGTAGTCAGCTCTCGAAAAGAAGGAAATACGGAGATCCCTTTAACGCTTTCCTTTGATCAACTGCGGCAGCTGCAGCGCGGCGTTCCACTTAAGATTCAGGTCATTGGCCTGGATGCCGGCATTAGCCGTTGGCGCCCGGAAGAGAGCAACTGGTCGTGCCCCGATCCTTGCAAGTGGGAAGAGTTTCAAGATCAAATTGACGCACGCACACTCCGATTATTGGTTGATTTTGGTTATTCAGGTACCAGAAATGAGCGTATCCCACGAGCGTTTACGGGGAATCCATTCGAGTATCGTGTTTATACAGGATCGCCGAGTGCTAATCAGAGCGTCACACTCGGCCAGGCACTCCAACACATTGGCTATGACCTGGCAGCGCAAGGAGATCAAATCTTGATCGAAAACCGACCTTATCCATCTCAATGGTACTTCACTTCGGGACCTGATACCGGGGGGGCTTCGCGCGATAGTACATTCAAAGATTATTGGGATTTTGCCGGCCAGCCTTCCGATGTACTCAACATGGATATGCCTCGCGGAGTATCTCTGCTGATGGCCAGTCCCGATCCTGAAGACTCAGGTCCTTTTATTAACGGGCATTGGTTTAACGAGGCGATGAATCAGCTAACAGTATTTGCAACAGCAAAGGGTTCAATACCCGTTGAAGGGGGCGAAGTCTATGTAACCTATATTGATGGGCGTGAAGAGGTGATGCCACTTACGCGGTTTGGAGAAAGTGGGTTTTTTCGCATAGAAGAACCAACACCTTTTCCTATAGTCCCGGCCCGTTCAAGCATAGTGATGCGTGACGTATTAGGGAACGAACGAAGGCTTGAATCTGGGCTCAATCCATCTATCCCGATCGCATCAAGTTGTGCTGAGATTGATGTGAGGTATTTCCGTGCCCCAAGATTTTCGGATGACAATGGGACGGCTACCTTGTTTATCGGTGGAGACCTCAACAAGCCGGCAACTGCTTTTTGTTTTAATACCGATGGAGGTACCGATGTATGGTTCCCTCAGGTTGGCGCAGATGAAAGTGATATGCTAGGGATTGCCTTGCTTGATCCCACGCGTCGTGTTGCGGTAGGACATCAGCGCATTCTCTATTCTGATAATGCCGGCAATACATGGAGAGATATTCCACTTTCTGCGGAAGAAGCCACAACCTACCGCGCCGTTGAATTTAAAAAAGGAACAGAGACTGGTGTCGCGGTTGGCGACAACGGGATTTTCATGCGCACAGAAGACGGGGGTAATTCTTGGGTTAAAGTAGGTACAAATGCAACCGAAGGCGCATTCCATGATGTCGATCATGCAGAAGGTGATATGTGGTTTGCCGTAGGGAATAACCAGCTTTTACGCTCAACAGACGATGGGCAAACATGGGGGCCAATGCCGTTAAATACCCTCGATTTGCAAGGCAACCCCGTAGCTATTCCATTTCAAGATCTTAGAACAGTATCCTTTATTTCGAATACAGTAGGGGTAATTGGCGATCACGCGCTGGGACAGGTGTTTCAGACAGAAGATGGAGGGGAAACCTGGAATCTTCGTTTGTTGCATGCTGAACTCAATGACATTACCTATGATGGGGAAGATGCCTGGTACATTGTCGGCCGGCATGTTGTGCAGCGGTTTAGCACAAATGCCAGTGCACGCGAAGTTCTTGTTTTTGCTGGTAGCTTTTCACTGGTGCTGGAAGCAATCACATTTCCTACACCGGAAGTGGGGTACGTTATCAATGCGGGAGGCCAGGTCTTTCAGACAAACGACAGAGGACAAACCTGGTCCTCTCCCTTTGGGGGGTATCCGACGCCCAGCCATCCAGGCTCAAACCTTATGACGGACATCGATATGTTCGATGTGAACTTTGGCGGTGTTGTTGGTACAGCTGGTGTAATAGGTGCTACAGATTCAGGCGGTGGGGTTCCTCAGCCGGCCGTTTCTACCACCGCAGAAAAAGAAGGGGGACGCGAACTGCCAGCACAAATAACGCTTGAGCAGAATTATCCAAATCCATTTAACCCGACCACAACAATCGCTTACAGTCTTTCAGAAAGTCAGGACGTAAAGCTCGAAATCTTCGACCTGCTCGGACGCAACATCGCCACGCTGGTTGATGGCGTACAGGTTACCGGGATGCATACCGTTCGTTTTGACGCAACAGGCCTGAGTAGCGGGATGTACCTTTATCGTTTGAGTACCAAGCACGCAACAGAAGTGCGCCGCATGCTGCTTTTAAGGTAAGGTTGGGGGATCGGTAGAATGTAAAAAGGCCATGATGCTTTAGTTTAGCGTCATGGCCTTATATCTCAACAGTGGCTGAAATAGCCAAATTAATTGTGTTCTCCAGCCGGCCGGTTCATCGGAATTTTAACCCCTGTATCTCCCCATGAAAAGAGGATGGCGCTGCCGGCTTCGTCGAACGCCCACGTCAAATCATCGACTATCGCATCCAGTTTGTGTGGCTTTACTTTGAGCTGCATTACATCCTGCTCAGCGTCATACTCATCAGCCAGGTGCATGCCCAGCACGCTATTGACGTGAAACGTCCAGTGTGATTCTCCTGGTGTGAGGAAGAGGCTGTATCCTCCGGCAGGCAGCTCTTCTCCGCCAATAGTCAGAGCTACTGTCGAAAACATCTCTGTTGCCCGGTGTGCGCCGGCTGACCAAACCTGGTCCATCCCTACGAGTCCACCAAAAATCACGCGGCCACGGCGGTAGGGCTTGCCGAATACAATGTGTACATAGCCACCGTCATCAAATCGCAAGCCGGCCCGACCTACGGCGCTACCGGGAGGGGGCGTATCACCAACCCGAAAGCCATCAACCACAAACGTTTCTTTAATGCCGGGCGCATCGGAATGGCCGCTGTGGTGTTGTGCAAATACTGTGGCAGGGGATACCACAAAGAAAAAGAAGAGCGTAAAAACAGCAGTGCGGCAGGTAAAAGCAAACATCAGCATAGAGGGAGACAGATGGTAGAGTAAAGTGACAATGTTGAACCATTGCTTTCGTTCCCCGAGCGGCAGTCTTTCTAAAAGCTGGACACTTAAGGTACCAGGGGTATCGTTATCCCTTTTCATTGCTTAACTTGCCACAAAGACACAACCAAGCCGGCATCCTGCGCGATGCTGTAAACACCCTACCTACCCATGGAATTGAAAAAAGCCACCCTGTTGTTTCTGCTGGGCCTCTTCGTATGTGCACCAGCTTTTGCGCAGCAACCTCAGAACATCGTTTTCATTCTCAGCGATGACCATCGTTATGACTATATGGACTTCCACCCGAACAGTCCGGATTTCCTCCGCACGCCGGGCATGGACCGTATGGCTGCTGAAGGCGCGCACATTGCAAACGCGTTTGTAACTACGTCGCTCTGCTCACCAAGCCGCGCCTCGATCCTCACGGGGCAGTACTCTTTCCGCCATGGTGCCATTGATAACTCCAACCCCTTAAAAGAAGGCACGGTCCTGTTTCCTGAGCAACTCCAGGAAGCCGGCTACCAGACCGCCTACTTTGGCAAATGGCATATCGGTGAGGCACGCGATGATCCCAAACCGGGTTTTGATCGCTGGGTCAGTTTTCGCGGCCAGGGGGTATACTACAATCCGACCCTCAACATCGACGGCGAGCGCAAGCAGATGGAAGGGTATACCTCCGACCTGTTGACCAACTATGCCCTCGACTGGCTGGAAAACGGCCGCGATGAAGATGAGCCGTTTTTTGTATACCTGTCGCACAAAGCCGTACACGCCGAGTTTTATCCGGCAGAGCGGCATGCCGGGAAATACATGAAATCTGAACTGACCAAGCCGGCCTCGATGAAAAACATCGAACAAAACTACGAAGGCAAACCAGACTGGGTGCGCCAGCAACGCTACAGCTGGCACGGCGTAGATTTTATGTACCACAACCGCGACGACCACCCGCAGAACCTCGACGAAATCATCACCGATTACAGCGAAACACTGATGGGTGTTGACGAAAGCGTTAGCAGCGTGCTCGATTACCTCGTGGAAAATGACCTCGACGAAAATACGCTGGTTATTTACATGGGCGATAACGGCTTTATGCTCGGCGAACACGGCCTGATCGACAAACGGCAGGCCTACGAAGAGTCGATGCGCGTGCCGATGATTGCCTGGGCACCTGGGTTTATCGACGCCGGCTCTACCATCGATGAAAACATCCTCAACATCGACCTCGCACCAACCTTCCTGGACATTGCAGAGGGCAGCATGCCCGGCAATCACACGGTTGATGGCCTCTCCTTCTTACCAATTCTGGAAAGTGGTGCCGCTGACGAATGGCGCAGCACGTTTGTCTACCAGTACTTCTGGGAGCACGCGTTTCCCCATACCCCAACCACGTATGCCATCCGTGGAGACCGGTACAAGTACATCTATTACCACGGGGTGTGGGACAAAAACGAGCTCTATGACCTCAAGACCGACCCCAAAGAAATGTATAACCTGATCGATGCCCCGGCGCATCAGGCCCGGGTGGATTCGCTGCGGACGGCCATGTTTGATATTTTTGATGCCAACGCGGCTACGGACGTCAAATTCCGCCGGCCAGCGCGTTTCCAGGCCGGCGAGCGGAAGCTGCACTAACTGGTGAGTCGCAGGTTCGTAACCTATCCAGCATCAAAACATCTCAAGGGTGGCAGCATTCATTTTGCTGTCACCCTTTAACTTTGGTTGACGTCTGCCACCCGACTTTCCCATAGGCATGGTAAGCAAGTTTACGCCGGCTTTTAACGAAGTATACTTTATCAACAAGTATACCCTGTACCATATCCTTGACGGACAGGGTGCAATCCAGGTAGACTTTGAAAACTACAACGACTGGACCAATAAGCTGATATTTCTAGAGAAGGGGCAGTACATCAAATTTTTGTCCGATTCTTTTGTTGTCCGACGTATCGAGTTTCCCGGTGAAGCCGTTTTTAATAACAAAGAAGTACGGGTGCTTTTTAAACACCTCGTTTCGCTTGGATATATAAATTTTGACGATTGCGAAGCCTGTCAACGGTACCTGACCAACACGGTGTTTTCTGACAACGTCTACAACATTATAGATGCTTCCGCTGAACAGTGGTTTTGGCAGAACCCTTTTCATGCTGAAAAAGAAGAGTACCATGTCATCTTTGACCTCAAAGATATTATTGACGAACAGTATCAGCATGCCCTGACCGCATCCCAGTTGGTCGCCCTGATCAATCAGCAGGGCCGGGATGCTTTTTCGCTCGTTAAAGAAAAGATTGGCCTTTCAGTAAAAGCAATGCTGGAGCGTAAACGCCTTACCGAGGGTAAAAAGGAGGTTGCATTTACTGACAAGCCGATCAAAGAAATTGGGTACGACCTTGGCTATCGCGATCCTGCTTATTTCAGCCGTGTCTTCAAACGAAAAACGGGCCAGAGCCCGGAAGCGTTTAGGTCAGACATAGATTTTGAGAAGCAAGACCTGTTTGTAGAAGATTTGTATACCTTGTTGAAAGCTCATCACGCTGAACACCGTGCGTTAGGATTTTATGCAGACCAGATGCACATGACCGTCAAAAGCCTGTCTCGCAACGTGAGGAAAAAGCTGAATGCCTCGCTCGGCCAACTCATCAGGCATGAGTTGATTAACTCCGCAAAAATAATGCTCACGCAGGGTGAAGCTATCCAGGAGGTTGCCTTCCGTCTTGGCTTCGAAGAATCCAATCACTTCTCCGCTTTTTTTAAGCGCTACACGGGCATGACACCTTCCCAATTCAAAATGAAAAAGTACAAGCAGTAGGGCTTTTCTTGTACCGTTTCAGCGGGGTACCCCACCTACCTTTTTTACCGAAATAGATGACTTCAATCTACTGCATTAAGTCTGTCAAACAGACCTGGCGCAGCCAATCGGTAAATTAAATGAGCATTAATACCCACGTTGAACAAATGGATGCCCTCGTTGCGAAGGGCGCAATCGTCGAAGCTGTACAAACCTTCTTTGCGGATGAAGCCAGTACTTCTGATTACGGCAATGTCACAACGGCCAGCAAAAGCCAGATGGTGGAGAAAATGGAAGGCTTTACAGGCGCCATTGCATCCGTTAACGGCATAACCCATCACCGGACCCTCGTGGACGGCAATGTCTCGGCATCAGAGTTTACCTTCGACTTCGACATGAAGGATGGGAGTAAAATCTTGTGGCACGAAATCATTCGCCGGATTTGGAATGCAGACGGCAAAGTGGCACAGTAAGAATACTTCCAGGCCTATTCAATTACGCTTCATCTTTCAAATAGAAAAGCCCCATATAGAACCATGATGAAAACAACGACGCTAATGCTGGCGGCAATGCTGTACCTCAGTACGCCTTTGCTGGCCCAGGATAAAATGGCCAAGATCAAGGTAGGAAACAGGACTATAACCCTGCAGGGCTATGTTACTGTTATCGATGTTGTTTGCC
>JBCCIM010000048.1 GCA_039111535.1 Bacteroidota bacterium
CGAGAATGATCGATCAACTACTCGCTCAACAAGAGTGGGGTGTTTGAGTGCTTGAACGAGGGCTGCGCTTGAAAAAATAATATCGATTGCTCTGCAGCCGGTTTTGTCCGGCTGCACATTTAATCAAAGGCGATCGATTTTGAGATTTATCAAGCGCTATGCACCGCTCATTTTTCGTTTAATTCTGCGGGCGGCCGTAATATTTGCTGTAGTCACAGCGATTTATCTTGGCCGACGACCACTTCGAACAGACCTTTTTGTTGGGAATATCCACCCCGGTGTCAGTTACCGAAGGGGAATAGTTAATCGCCCAGATCGTATTGTGTATCACTTAATTGAGGTTGATCTAACCACGCCGGGCTTGTCTTTTACCAGCACTGATCCCGTTACTGAAATTGAATACGCAGCCCAGACGGTCGAGGAATTTGCGGCTGAAAATGACACTGAAGTCGCAATCAACGGGAACTTTTTCTACCCATTCCACTCTGAAGCCCCATGGGATTTTTATCCACATCGTGGAGATTTGGTAGAGCTAAGCGGGATTGCAATTAATGATGGGGTGAGGTACAGCTCGCCTCGGCATGATTGGCCTGCACTGTGTATTAGTTCTGAGCCACGGGCTGAAATAAGCAGCTCTGGCCGCTGCCCGGCCGGGACACAGACGGCACTGGCTGGCAACATCCAAACGGTGAAAGATGGCAGAATGGTCGAACTGCCAGATGAAAAGGTTTATACTCGCAACGTTATCGGCGTCAATGAAACCGGTGACCGGCTGTGGATTTTGATCGTTGATGGCAAACAGCCGTTTTACAGTGCAGGCGCGACCTTTTTCTTTTGCGCCCAACTGCTCAAAGAGGCTGGCGCTACCGATGTGCTTAATCTCGATGGGGGCGGTTCTACGACATTGGTTATTAAGCAGGATGGTGAACAGCAGGTTTTTAATGCCCCCTATCACACACGAGTGGTGATGCGCCAGCGGCCGGTTGCAAACCATCTTGGCATACAGATTGAAAAGATGGAATGATAAGATGTAAGCTGCGTGCGAAGCTAAGCCATTATCTCACCAACTCTCAACTATCAAATATCAAATATGAACTATCCAATTATTGAAAATATCCCATTCGTTGATACCGATCAGATGATTGAAGTGGATCGGGCGATGATCGAAGATTATCATATTGAGCTGATCCAGATGATGGAGAACGCCGGCCGGAATTTGGCCCATCTGGGTCGCAGTCGTTTCTTGGATGGCGATCCACGAGGAAAAACGGTTGTGGTGATGGCCGGTACCGGTGGCAACGGCGGCGGGGGGATGGTGGCGGCTCGCCGTTTGCATAATTATGGGGCGAATGTGACCGTCTTTGTCACGGCCGAAGATGAGCGCTTCACGCCGATCCCGGCTCATCAGCTCGATATTCTGCGCCGGATGGGGGTAACTGTGCGACCGGCCGAAGAGATTAGTGAGGTGAAAGCGGCCGATCTGATAATCGATGCGGTGATCGGCTATAGTTTGAAAGGGGCACCTCGTGGCAATGCGAAAATAATGATTGAATGGGCGAATGGGAATGGCGCACCTATCTTGGCCCTTGATGCACCATCAGGTATCGATACAGCCAGCGGTGTTGTGTTTGAACCAGCGATCAGAGCTGCTGCTACGATGACGCTTGCCTTACCGAAAAAAGGATTTTTTGTAGATGATATTTCTGCTCAATTGGGTGAGTTATATCTGGCCGATATTAGTGTGCCTCCAGAATTGTATGCGAATGATCAGCTGAGAATAAAGGTTGAGGAAATTTTTGCAAAAAGTGATATCGTTCAGCTTCGATTTGATTAGGTATTAAGAAGGAATTGCTGCAGGTAGAGTGAACCAGACGGTTGATCCAATATTGTTTGTTGACTCAACACCAATCTCTCCTCCCTGTTTTTCGATAAGCTTTTTAGCAATTGAGATACCTAAGTTTAGACTTATATCTCTCTTTAACGTGGTAGCTCCGGATAGTTGGAAAAAAGCCTCTTGTTCAGCAAATGACAGTTTTCTTCCGTTATTTTCAATTGAAAATTTGACTTTGTTATCAAGCCACTGCTGCCAGCTAACCTCCACTTTGAGCGGTTCTCCCCCAGACTGAATCGCATTGCCTATAAGACTATACCAGACTTCAGACATCCAATTGGGGTTACCTACAACTTGTGGCCATTCCCTTGGAAACTTTATGCTTTGTTTGTTTTCGCTTTTATTATTGTGCAATTTAAAAACAACGGCTTCGAATGTAAACCACATATCAAATGAATGAAACTGAGCTTCTTCATTTTCATAGCGAGCTAAATCAAGCAATGCTTGAATCGTTTCGGCCGATTTTTCACCAATTCGAACGATGTTGTTGATCCATTCATCTTTTTTGTTTGCAAGCATATCGGGTGATGCTTCACGTAAAAGCTCTGCAAACCCGATCATTTGAGCCACTGGTGATTTAAGATCATGGGCCACAGTTCGTGCAAATGCGTTGAGCTCTTCATTTCTAATTTGTAGTTCTTCCGCTGTTTTTCGTAGCTCTCGTTCCGCCTGCTCTCTCATAATTTTGTCGCCAAACAATTCAGACAGGTACCTGAAGACCAAAAACTCGACAACCAGGGCTGGAAAGACCACTGAGGCTCAACAGAGCCGCGCAATAGCGTAAACGACTAGAGGAACTACTTATGCAGGATATAAAAATGGTGGACCTGCGGGGGCAATACCTCGCAATCAAAGAAGAAATTGATGCTGCCATCCAGACAGTGCTCGACCAAACCAGCTTCATCAAGGGCCCGCATGTTAAAGCCTTCGAGGAAGCCCTGAGCGCCTATGTGGGTAGCGAAGGCACGGTAGCCGTGGGCAATGGTACAGACGCATTACAAATTGCTTTCATGGCACTAGGTATTGGCGCCGGCGACGAAGTGATTACGCCTGCATTCACGTTTATTGCCACCGCTGAAGCCGCAGCTTTGATGGGCGCCAAACCTGTCTTTGTGGATATCGATCCGCTGACGTTCAACATGGACCCGGCGAAAATTGAAGCACTCATTACGCCGGCGACTAAAGCCATCGTGCCCGTGCACTTGTTCGGACAGGCAGCGGACATGGATCCGATCCTGGAAATTGCCAAAAAGCACAACCTGCATATCATCGAAGACTGCGCCCAGGCCATTGGTGCAACGTATAAAGGGCGCATCGTGGGTAAAGACGGCGCATTTGGTACGCTCTCTTGCTTCCCCTCCAAAAACCTTGGTGCATATGGCGATGCCGGCGCCATGTTCTCCAACGACGAAGAACTACTGCATAAAGCACGCATGATTGCCAACCATGGCTCTCAAAAAAAATACTACAACGAGTTGGTAGGTATCAATAGCCGGCTCGATGCGATGCAAGCAGCCATCCTGAGCGTGAAACTGAAATACCTCGATGCATATAGTGCAGCACGCCAGGCTGCCGCGCGCCGCTACGACATCCTGTTTGCTGATGTTGCCGAAGTGGAAACACCGCAGACCGCAGCGGACAACGTCCACGTCTTTCATCAGTACACATTGCGCGTGCCGCAGCGAGATGCCCTTTCAGCGCACCTGAAAGCCAACGGCGTTCCCCATGCGGTATACTATCCGGTGTCGCTCCGCGAGCTACCTGTTTTCATTTCTGACGATGCAGCCGGTGCCGGCGATTTGACAGAAACCCGGCGTGCATGTCAGGAAGTTTTGTCTCTGCCAATGCATACGGAGTTGACAGAAGCGCAACAGGCTTATATCGCTGAAACGATTGTGGCGTTTTACCAGCAACAACCTGTAGCACTCTGAACAGTTTAACACCTTAACCTGCGTTTACCTGCCGGGGCTGCGTCGCAGCCCGGTTCTTCCTCCCAATCAAGCACGCATTTTCACGTGGACACATCTGACAATAAAATCGGACTCGCCCAGGTAGGTATTGGCTACTGGGGTAAAAACCTCTTCAGAAACTTCAGCAGCCTGCCTGATGCAACCATGATACAGGTTTGCGATCAAAACGAAGGCGTTCTGCGCCGGCTGGCAGACCAAAACCCGGGCCTCCAAACAACAAGCGACTTCGATGACATCTTGCGCAACGATGCTGTTGATGCAGTTATCATAGCCACACAAACGCCGCTTCACTACGCGTTTGCCCGAGACGCCCTTGCTGCAGGGAAACACGTATTTGTCGAAAAGCCGTTAACACAAAACACGGAAGAAGCAACTCACCTGGTACAGCTTGCTGAGGAGAATGACCTGCGATTGATGGTTGGCCACCTGCTGCTCTACCATCCTGCGTTTGCTTATGTTGAGTCGCTCATCAACAATGGGGAATTGGGCGATATACATTACCTGTACAGCGTCCGTGTGAATCTTGGTATCATCCGCCAAAAAGAGAATGCGTTTGAAAGCCTGGCGCCACACGACTTGTCAGTAGCCCTGCAATTCCTCGATGAAGCCCCCGTAGCTGTCTCAGCAACCGGTCAGTCGTTCTTGCAGCCGGGCATCGAAGACGTCGCGTTTGCTACCGTATATTTTGAAGGCGGTAAACTTGCCCATCTACACGCCAGTTGGCTCGACCCACATAAAGTGCGCAAAGTCACTGTTGTTGGCAGCAAGAAAATGGCGGTGATCGATGACATGCAGGGCACAGAGAAAGTCCGGCTTTTTGACAAGCGGGTGGACATCAATGAAGCGCAGCAATACGCAAGCTACACAGAGGCCATGTCAATCCGGACTGGCGATATCGTGAGCCCCAAAATTGACATGAAAGAGCCGCTTAAGCTGGAGTGCCAGCACTTTGTCGATTGCATCAAAACGGGTGCAACGCCAAAATCAGACGGCCGCAATGGACTTACCGTAGTACGATTGCTTGAAGCAGCCAAAAAGTCCCTCGCCATGGGTGGTGCTAGAATTGAGCTTGAGCCTGAAGCCAGCTTAGCCGGCTGAGTTGACAGCGCAACCACTGCCATTAAGTGGTTGCGCTGCCAGATCGAATGAGACCAGATGGTAACTCAATACATTACAATTGTACGTGACACCTGCTTCTGGCCGGCCTGTATTTTCAGAACATAAATCCCTGCAGCCGGCACCTCTGCATACCCAACTTTGCCGTTCCAAGCCACGTTGTGCACACCAGCAGCCAGAAATTCGTCCACCAGCGTGATAACAGGCCTACCCAGCAAATCGTATACTTGTACCAGCACCTGCTGGGGACTCGCCAGCGTAAACGGTATGGACAGTCCGGCATGCTGAGCACGATGAAACGGATTTGGATACGGCTGAGCCAACGTTACTTCAGCCGGCAATTCAGGGGCAGCTTCCGTATCAACGCCCTCAACTTCCATCTTCACGGGTAAACGCTCCCCTTCCGCAGCAACAGCAACAGCATATCCTAGCTTGTCCAGTTCAACATCTTGTCCGGCTGGATACGTCAGCAGCGCGTATTTACCCGGCGCTATGGTGCCGCCATCATACCGCACGCCTAACACGTTGATATCTGCTGCCCGCTCTACAACCTGCAGGCTGGCGCCGGCATTTTCAAGGGCATAGCTATTTGTTGCCGGCATCGTATTCCACGCTCCACCTACGGCTAATTGAAATGCGCGAAGCGGTACAGCAGATTGCAAATAAAGCGTGGTGATTCCCTGGACCGTTTGTAACGCAACCTGTACCGATGCACCATCCTTTGAATGTGTACCGTCGATTGCCTTAGCGGCCGGCAAAGGCACGGCATCTGGCCATGTGCCAAGCAGAATTGCCTGGCTGACCACGGTCAGGTCGCGCACATCCAGCAAACCATCAGGTGAACCAAAGGGATACAAGTCGATGCTTGTCTGCTCACTGGTTGCTAAAACTACGCGCTCCAGCACAGCATCAATACCCAGGATCAGATCGCTGGCATCTACAACACCGTCATTGCTGGCATCCCCGCGGCCGCCAGTCCCAATACCAGTAACTTCAATGACATCACTACCGCTCCCTGCATTGTGGTAGAATGTAAATTGCCCTGCCTGTAGCCCGAAAGCGAGCGCTGTTGGGAAAAAGGACAGGTTGAACGAACGGCTTGCGCCAACCTCGATAGTTGCAGCAGGTACGTCAACACCATATAGCGGATTGTCTACCGCAACACTATCTATTACCAGCGGTGCTGTACCTGTATTGGTCACCAGGAGCGCAACGGATGCTGATGAATCCACAGTGACCGTTCCTACATCAAGTATAGACGCATCTGGGGTAAACGTGGGGCTCCCCGTTGTGAGTGTTACGGTATGGGTAGCCAGCCCTGTCACCAGGCCGGCATCTTCCCCTGTTTGTACAGACAGGGCGCCAAGCACGCGTTCCAATAAAAGCGTTGCTGTATCTGTTGTATTCCCAGCATCTACCGCAAAGACAAGCGTAAACAATGGGTCATATAGGCCGCTGGACAACCCACCACTAGAATTCCCCAATAGTACCGCGCGCATTTCTCCATCACGCGATGCAGCATTGATTGACCATTGGGAAGTATCAGCAATGGCCGTTCCTCGCAGGATATTTGTCAGCGTAAACGCACCTGTGGCCCAGGAGATGTCAAATTGTAATCCTTGCAAGGCAGTTACGTTTTCAAAATCAAGGAAAACAGGGACCTCAAATACCCCCATGCTGTTGGCCGTGCTGGCTTCAGCGGCAAAGCCCACGAGACTTTCCTCATCTTGCGGCATACCCGAACCCATCACGGTCACATCATCAATCCGCACGTTTGCACCAGACGTTGTGCCACCAATGGCTTCAAAAGCAAACTGTACCCCCGATTGCCCAAGTACAGCTGCCGGCAGCTCAACCTCTACCTCTGCATAGCTCCCATCATCCAAGGGCAGTGCTGCCCCATCATCAAGTACGGTAATAAAAGATTGCCCACCATCGAGTGTAGCAAGGACGCGCATTGCTTCCTGTGCATAACTGGATGTCCTACGCGCCAGATACAAAAGGCTGCCGGCTGTCATGCCCGACAGGTCGGCAGGGGCTGAAATGAGGGTGCCGGCGGCTGTACCCGTAATCTTGGCGTTGTTGCCTCCTGAGCCTGTTGAAGCTACACTACTGCTGGTTTCCCAGGCTAATGTGGTATCACTCCAGCCCGCGGGTAAAGCAGGTGGCGTAACGGCGTCAAAAGTTTCGACAAAGAATAGGGTAGAATCCTGCGCCATACCTGCCTGCGGCAAAAAAAGTAGGCTGCATAGCATCATAAAGAAAGGCGTGAATAACCGTCGATTCATGGCAATGTGCTCTGGTTAAGTGAGAAAAACTGAACACCCCACTAGACCCGCTACCATGATTCACATACCCTAATTCTGTATTATGCAATGAAATGTTTTGCTGCCCTACCCACTATGCCCCATGAATAGGTTAACATTTATACCCTTCGCACTAATTCTTCTAACAATCCAGATATCTGGTTGCGAATCAACAGAAGAACAGCGTCCGCCCAATATCATTTACTTCCTCGCTGACGACTTGGGGTATGCAGAACTCGGTAGCTATGGACAGGAATGGATTAAAACGCCGCACATTGACAAAATTGCAGCAGAAGGTATCCGGTTTACCCAGCATTATTCAGGCAACGCAGTATGCGCCCCATCCCGCTGCAACCTGATGACGGGCAAACACCCGGGCCATGCTTACATCCGTAACAACGGCGATCCGGCCCATTTGCAGCACATGAAAGAAGAGATGGGGTGGGAATTCCCCGGACAAAACCCGATTCCGGATGAGGAAGTAACCATAGCTGAAATGCTGAAGCAGAAAGGCTATGCCACAGCTGCCATTGGTAAATGGGGACTGGGGCATTTTGGCACCACCGGCGACCCAAACCTGCAAGGGTTCGACCTGTTTTACGGATTCAATTGCCAGCGTCACGCGCACAACCATTATCCTAAATTCCTCTGGAAGAACCGCGAAAAAGAAGTTTTCCCGGGCAACGACCGCACATTGAACGGCGAGACGTACTCGCAAGACCGATTCAGGGAAGTTGCAATGGACTTTATACAGGAAAACAAAGATGAGCCGTTTTTCCTCTACATGCCGTTTGCTATTCCACACCTTTCGATTCAGGTGCCGGAATCCTCCCTTGAAGAATACAAAGATGTGATTCCAGAAGAAGCGTACGAACATAAAAGGTACCTCGAGCATCCCTATCCCCGCGCCGGCTACGCAGCGATGATTTCGCATCTCGACCGCGATGTCGGGGCCATCATGGACCTCATCAAATCGCTGGGGCTGGATGACAATACACTCGTGATGTTTAGTTCAGACAACGGCCCTACGTTCAACCGTCTTGGCGGCTCTGACTCTGATTTCTTTGCTTCTGCAGGCCCGTTCAAAGGCCTCAAAGGCAGCCTCTATGAAGGTGGCATTCGCGTCCCCCTGGTTGCACGCTGGCCGGGTAAAATTGCACCAGGCCAGGAAAGCAGTCATTTATCTGCATTTTGGGATATTATGCCAACCCTTGCAGAGGTTACGGGTACAACAGCACCGCTGGGTATCGATGGCATAAGCATTGCGCCTACCTTACTGGGCAAAGATACCCAAAAATCGCATGATCTGTTGTACTGGGAATTCCCCGGATACGGCGGCCAGCAGGCAATTCGCATGGGAGACTGGAAAGCGATTCGCCAACAAATATTGAAGCAAGACAACCCGGATCCGCTTAAAATTGAGCTCTACAACCTCGCTGAAGACATTGGCGAATCAACCGATGTTGCAGACCAACATCCGGAGCTTGTGGAGCAATTCAGGGTAATGATGCGTGAAAACAGGGTACCAAGCAGTCTTTTTTCAATGGGACCGCTGGATACCGAATAGCGTCTTATATCGAGGAATTGCTGTTAATTTGAACCGGCAGGCTTGGATTTTGCGCAGTGAACCGTGAAATTGAGGGCTAAACCAATTTTTTTGATCCGCATGAAAAGTCAGCACAACATTCTGCTAGTAGTTACGCTTTTGTTGCTGGTTGCTTCCGGCTGCAAGCTGCGAGGCGACGAGGCACCACAGCAAAGTGGCAGAATTGTATCACCAAGCGAGATCGGGAGCACGTCTGGCTACGAAGAACTACGCCGGCAACTTGAGCTCACGCGCGACAGCCTTGTTATTGCCAACAGCATGCTCGAAACGATCGAAGGATCTATGTATGCCGGCAGCGATAGCCTCTTGCGAAGATATGCCCTGGCCCTATGGCTCGATGGCCGCTCCACCGATGCCATCTCTATGTTGAGCATTGTTGATGGCAGGACCCAGCCGTCCAAGTTTGGCGACAGGCGCGGTTCGCTGCTGCTGACGTTCACGATGCTCAGTGCAGTAGTCCTGGGTTTCCTTTACGTTTGCTTGCGGATTTTCCGAAGCATGTCTGATGTGCAAAGTGAGCGGCCTTTCAACAAAGGCATTGCCGCCCTTGCCGGCTTACTGATTTACTATGTTTTCTCGGTCGCAGGCATTTCGCTGCCCATCCTGATTCTCAACTCGCTGGCTGTAAAGCCCATTTACTCCATCATTCTCAATTTCTTGTCCCTCATGCTCGGCGCTACAGCGACCCTGTTTGTCGGCAAGATGCTGGCTTCTGATGGTGAACGAACCGTTTTGGCAGGGATCATCCTCGGTATCTTTACAACCGTGTTCTTCATAGACATGTTGTTCAAGGCACTCTTCTACGCCTTCGAAACCACGGTACTCCTCCCCAACACGATGTTTGTGCTCGGTGTTGTACTGGTATACCTCTTCGCCCGCGAACCCGCGCAAAACAAATCATCGTACCAATACTCGGAGCGGTTTAATCCGTAATTGGCAAGGCGCCGGAGCTGTTCTGCAGTCTTACAATATTTGCGTTGATGCCGCCCGTCATGGCAGACGTGGCTATGTAACGCTGGCCCCGCTCACGTTGTGTAACACTGGCAACGATCAGCCTGCATAACACCCCCCCACGTCATGCCGACTTGATCCGGTATCCAGAACTAGGCTACATCAATTCTGAACTCAAGTCTACCCAATTAGGGTTGATCGACTCGATCAATTGTAGCTTCCAGATCCGCTTCCAATTCTTGATCTGTTTCTCTCTGGAAAGAGCAAGACCAATTTCATCATGCAGTTCATAGTACACGAGGAGATTAACCCCGAATCTTCTAGTAAACCTGTGAGCCACGCCGGCTCTATGCTCCTCCATCCGGCGGGAGAGATCGCTGGTGACACCAGTATACAGTGTCCCATTTCGTTTGCTCACAAGAATGTAAACATATCCTTGTTTCGGCATCTGGCTTTTACCAGATAGACGACTACAGCAGCGCTGGTATAACCTGCTCTGGATACCGGATCAAGTCCGGCATGATGTGGGTGAGGTGACGTCTCGAAGACGGTCTCGTGGGGCGCGATAGTCTTCTGTAAAGCTTAAAACGCCTCAGCATTACCGTTTGAGGTTGATGCTGAGGCGTTTTCAAATATGTAACCGGGAGAGACTTATGCTCCGCTATCAGCCACCCAGGAAGAGGGGCGCGCCGGGGCCGACTGGCCAGCCGAACAGGAGCCATGCTACGAGCAAGACAATCCAGGCTGCGAGGAAGACCAGGGTATAAGGCAGCATGGTAGCCACCACCGTCCCGATGCCGGCCTTTTTATCGTACGTCTCCACAAACGCCACAATCAGCGCGAAATACGACATCATGGGTGAAATGATGTTCGTGGAGCTATCTCCGATCCGGTAAGCCGTCTGCACCAGCTCAGGTGAATAGTTGAGCAGCATAAACATTGGAATGAAGACCGGTGCCATGATGGCCCACTTGGCTGAAGCACTCCCCATCGCAAGGTTGATCAGTGCTGAGAGCAGGATAAACGCAATCATTAATGGAATAGGCCCTAATCCGGATGCCTGCAACGCCTCAGCACCTTTGATGGCGAAAATCAACCCGAGATTGGTCCACTTGAAGTAGGCCACAAACTGCGCTGCGAAAAACACAAGCACCATGTAGATACCGAGCGTTGACATGGCTTTGCCCATGCCGTTCATTACGTCGGTGTCGGATTTGAGCGTGCCGGCACCAAAGCCGTAAGCAATGCCGGCTATACTGGCGCTTATAAAGATAAACGCGACAATCCCCTGCATAAAGGGCGACCGTAACACGCTGCCTGTCTCCGGCTCCCGCAAAAATCCGTTTTCAGGAATAAGCCCCCATAGCACAAGTCCCGCTAACACCAGCATGCTGATCAAAGCATACCAAAGGCCGCGTTTTTCTTTTGCCGTTAGTGGATTTATTTCCTCGGGTACGGCATCACCCGTGTATTTGCCGAGTCGCGGGATGACAATTTTTTCGGTAACCCAGGTACCCGCTGTTGCGATGATGAACGTCGATACAAACATAAAGTAATAGTTTGCCGCAGGGTTCACCAGGTAATTGGGATCGATAATCTGTGCAGCTTCTTCAGACAGGCCGGCTAGCAACGGATCGACCGTACCCAAAAACAGATTGGCGCTATAGCCACCGGAAACACCAGCAAAAGCGGCCGCTAATCCGGCAATAGGATGCCTGCCAACAGCGAGGAAAATGATAGCACTCAGAGGCACCAGCAACACGTAGCCTACTTCGCTTGCCGTATTTGAGAGCACACCTGCAGCCACAATAACAAACGTTAACAGTTTTGTAGGTGCAGACATCACGAGCAATCGCAAACTGGCGCCAATCAACCCACTGCCCTCTGCCACCCCAATGCCCAACATCGCAACGAGTACCGTCCCAAGGGGCGCAAAACCGGTGAAGTTATCCAGCATCTCGGTCAGAATCCGGTGCAGGCCGCTTACCGAAAGCAAGTTGACAGGTCGGATAACTTCGCCCGATGACGGGTTCGTGGCCTCCAAATCAATCAGGCTGAACAACCCGGACAGTAAAACTACCAAAAAGGCAAACAGAGCAAACAGGGTTGCTGGATGCGGGAGCAAATTCCCGATGCGTTCTACCGCACCCAAAAACCTCGCAAACCGGGAATCATCAGTGGTCGGCAACTCAGACATATACGCGTTAAGAATGGTAAACGGAGTGGTGTTTGCCTGACAGGTGGTACCAGGCACGTGGCGCTTGCACCACCCCCAGCAAAACAGACAAGGTGCTCAATATAACCAAAACCTCTCCTTTTGCACAGTACGTCGTCTGCTGGTCTCCGCTACAAGTTTATGATTTTATCGTGACGGACAAGAAAAGCAAAACCGTTAGCGCTGTGCGGCTTATTTTTAGGGTGTACTATCCAGACAGGCTTAAGACACCAGTTTTCAAATAGACATGATTGATTCTCCAACCACACGCCGCGAAACCACTTCTGCACTGGAGCACTATTTCCAGCAGTTTCGCGAAGGTATTATCGGCAACAACCAGACGTTTGAGACGCCTTTTGGTAAGCAACAGATTGTTTATGCAGACTGGATTGCCAGTGGCCGGCTTTACGGCCCTATCGAACAGAAAATCCAGGAGACCTTCGGGCCTTTTGTCGGCAATACGCATTCGGAATCAAGCATCACTGGCACCTGCATGACCCGCGCCTACCACGATGCACACCGCATCATCAAGGCGCACGTGAACGCAGGTCCGGACGACGTGATTATCACCGCAGAAACCGGCATGACGGGTGTAATTTGCAAGTTTCAGCGCATCCTGGGCCTGAAGCTGCCCTCTAATCTCAAAGCCGAGATCAACATTCCGCCGGCGAAACGTCCGGTAGTGTTTATCACCCACATGGAGCACCACTCCAACCAAACCTCCTGGCTGGAGACCATCGCCGACGTAATACAGCTGCCGGCTGACGACGAAGGATTTGTCAATCTTGAGTCGATGCACAACATGCTGCTGGAATACAAGGACCGGCCGCTCAAAATAGGCTCGTTCACCAGTTGCTCCAATGTAACAGGGGTTCAGACTCCCTACCATGCCATGTCGAAGATCATGCACCAGCATGGCGGGTACTGTTTTGTAGATTTTGCAGCCTCGGCCCCTTATGTAGATATTGACATGCATCCGGAAGATCCTATGGAGAAACTGGATGCTGTCTTCTTCTCACCCCACAAATTCCTTGGTGGGCCAGGTACATCTGGATGTCTCATTTTCGACTCATCGCTATACCAAAACTCTGTCCCTGACAACCCCGGGGGTGGTACAGTTATGTGGACGAATCCATGGGGCGAGCACAATTACTTCCCTGATATCGAAGCGCGAGAAGATGGGGGCACGCCAGGCTTTCTGCAGGCTATCCGTACGGCACTTGCGATTAAGCTGAAAGAAGACATGGGTGTGGCCAATATGGCAGCACGTGAAAAAGAACTGCTTGCGATCGCATTTGATCAGCTACGGCAGATACCGCGGCTGCATATTCTCGCTGATCATATAGAAGACCGCCTGGGTGTTATCTCGTTTTATGTGGAGGACATCCACTACAACTTGTTGGTAAAACTGCTGAACGATCGCTATGGCATCCAGGTGCGTGGCGGGTGTTCTTGCGCCGGCACCTATGGCCACTTCCTGTTGCACGTAGACAGGGCACTCTCCAAATCAATCACAGATCAGATCGACAGTGGCGACCTGTCTGCTAAACCAGGCTGGGTCCGGCTCTCCATCCACCCTACCCTTGAAGAGAAAACCCTGCACTATATCCTCGAGGCCCTCGCCGCCATTGTTGACAATATTGACGCGTGGCAGAAAGACTACGCGTATTGTAACCTGAGCAACGAGTTCACCCACGTCGATGGAGACTGCCTCGAAAAAATCAACCTGGAAAGCTGGTTCGAATTCAAGTAAGCAGGAGCAATTTGCGTTTACGGATTACGCCGAAGCATTGCGCTGAAACAGAAAATGCGATAGCACAGGCACCAAATAAAACGGGTAGCAGTTTTGATACAACTGCTACCCGTTTCGGTAAATCAAAAAACTGAACCCGTCGCTAGAACTCTCCGCCGCCGAGCAAAATCACTTTGTCTTTGCTGTGTGGGATGTGCTTGAGCGCATTCCGGGTATCCACTACGGCACGTGCGTGTTCAGCGATCATCGCATAAGGGAACGCGCTATGGTCAGTCAGGATAACGGCCACATCATGGTTGGCGAGCACCTCTTCATTCAGATTCAGGGCTTCGAGCTCAACGGCGCTGGGTCCTGCCGGCACACTGATCGTAGGTACGTGTGGATCACAATAAGAAATATTGTAGACGCCTTGCTCATGCAGCAACTCAATCACCCGGAAAGCAGGTGAGTGCCGTGTATCGTCTACGTCCTTTTTGAAGGCCACACCCAAAATGAGCACTTTTGCATCCTCAAGCCGAACAGGCTGACGCGCAATCGTCCGAATTACCGCATCTTGTACGTAGAACGGCATTTCTTCATTTATACGCGCAGAAAGCGTGATAAAACTGGTTTCAAAATCATAGCGACGTGCCAGCCACGACAGGTAGTACGGGTCAATGGGAATACAGTGACCACCAAGCCCTGGGCCAGGATAAAACGGCATATAACCAAACGGCTTTGTTGCCGCTGCTTCGACTACTTCCCAAATGGAAATGCCACCGATGCGGTCACACAATTGGGCCAATTCGTTTACAAGCGCAATGTTGACGGAGCGGAAGGTATTCTCCAGCAGCTTCTCCATTTCCGCTACTTTAGGACTGGAAACCGGATGGACGTGCTCAACAACTTTTTGAATGACACGGGCAGCCAGTTCGGTACAGGCCTGGGTTACACCACCAACAACAATGGGCGTATTGGCAGTTGTAAACTGTTTATTGCCAGGATCAATGCGCTCGGGACTAAATGCGAGGAAAAAATCACGGCCTAGCTTCAGGTTTTTTTCTTCCCCGTACGCTTCAAGGATGGGCTTCATCAACCCTTCCGTTGTATCGGGATAGGTTGTAGACTTGAGGATGATGAGCTGACCGGGGCGCAAGTGCTTTGCAATAGACTCGGTAGCAGACTTGATGTACGATGTGTCTGGATCTTTGTGATCTGTGACCGGCGTTGGTACACAGATATAGAAAACATCGATGTGTCCGCAGGACTCAAAATCATCTTCTGCGGTAAGTTTGCCGGCATCAACAACCTTCTTTACCGCAGCATCTGCAACATCCTGGTTGTAGTTATTGCCTGCATTGAGCCGCAGCACGCGCTCTTTGTTCAGGTCGATACCAATGGTGGCATATCCTTTATCCGCATACTCGATTGCAAGGGGCAGCCCTACGTATCCCAATCCTACAACGCCAATGACTGCTTTGCCTTCATCGATTCTGGTGGCCAGATCATGTGCCGGCCCAATACCAGCAGCAGATGTGCCCTGGTTCTGATGCTTAGTCTTTTGAAATGACATGTATACTTCCTCTTCGTTTTAGGTGGTATCTAGCAGAACGAAGCGGGGCCGATACAAGTCAGTTAATGGGCCTCCTTCGCTTCCGCATCGATTAATGTCCCAAACTCAGGCCATGCTGGTAGTTCATCGAAGCTCAGGTGAAATGCAAAGCAATCGACGTCGAGTCTGGTACATTCAACACAGATTTCTGTTTTCCGCGCCTCTGTCATTCTACTGGCGGTAATGACAACGGCTTCTGGTTGATACTCTTTTATGATACGCCCCAAATCCACGAAAGACCCCAACACAGGCACACCATGCATTGTCATGCCGTGTTTCAGTGGATCATCGTCAATGAAGCCAACAGGGATATAGTTTATTTCAAGGTTAAACCGCATTTCGCGGAGTGTAATGGCGCCGGCATCACCTGCTCCATAAAGCAGAACACGCTTGCCCTGATGGCGTTGCTGGGCGATAAACTGCCGCAAAGCACGGAAGCCAAACCGGACACCTGCGGCGGCACAGGAAATCAAAAACCAGTCAATAAGGAAGACTGACACGGAAAGTGTTTCTGCACCGACTACAAAACCGGCCACTACAAAGGCCACAACACCCGATACGGCAGTGGCTATCAACACGCGCAAGAACTCTGCCGTGCCGGCGTGACGCCATATCCCACGGTACAGACCAAACAGGTAAAAGAGTACAATTTTAATCGCAACCACAACGGGCAACAATCGCTCAAGGTTGACCGCGTGCGCATCCGTAAAACCACCTTCATACCGTAGATAATGCGCGACGATGAAAGCAGAAACAATCAAAAAGAGATCTGCAACAACGCCAAACGAAGCTTTCCAACTGCGTCCAAACAAGGCATGCAGCATCGCAAAGAACTTCTCATTCAACAGATACTCTCTGGTAGAGAAGAAGCCCAATCCTTCTGAAGTCCGGTAGACATCCACGCTGGCAAGGTACACACCGAATACGGTAAGCCCAATGCTCATGACAAGAAACAGGGCGTAAAACAGTTGTGGCTCGGTGAATTGCAGCAACAACGCTACTGCACCAAAAAACAGGCTGATCCCGTAAAGCGTGAGCACAGCCATTCGCTCAGACAAGCCAAGGAAAACAAGTCGGTGCGAACTGTGGTCGCGTCCGCCCTGAGAAATTGATCGCCCGGCAAGCGTGCGTACAAGCGTCACCAGGGTTGTATCGAAAATTGGTATAGCCATCACCATCGCCGACATCAGGTAGATGGTAAAACGGCCAGAGGTGACCTGGGCATCCGACTGGATCATGATTGCCAGTGCAGCAATGGTGTAGCCCAGAAACATACTCCCGCTATCGCCCATGAAAATACGGGCGGGTTTGAAGTTGAATACCAGAAAGCCGGCAGTAACGCCGACAATAATCAGGGAAATTGCAAGGCCGGCAACATTGCCGGAAAGAAAAGAAAATACGGCCAGCACAAGGGCAGCAATCGACGAAATGCCGGCTGCTAGGCCATCCATGTTGTCCAGCAAGTTAATGGCGTTGGTGATCCCAATCGTCCACAAAAACGTAAGGGGGACAACAATCCAGAAGGGCAACCCTTCGCCAAATGAATAGCCGGCAAACAAGAGCAAACCGGAAGCCACAACCTGGGCGACAAGTTTTCCCCCTGGCTTGATGGTTTTCAGGTCGTCGACGAGGCCCGTCACAAACATGATGGTCGCCCCGAGCCATACCTGCCAGGGTAGCTCAAAGAGAAATAGAGAAAGGAGCGTGATCGTTGCACCTGCATAAATGGCAATGCCGCCCATGAGCGCCGTTGGCTTGGCATGCCACCGGTCTTTCTTGGGGATCGCAATCCATTTTTTACGATGGGCTAACCGGATCACAGCCGGCGTCAACAAGAGTGTACACATGAATGCAACGATTCCGCCCACCCATGGTAGCCAAAAAAAATCGGTACTAAGCAAATTCATGTTTTGATAAATAAGAGCCCGAACGGGCTGGGTCGGAATGATTGTGCATGTTTACAGGGGGAGTGGCGTAATTGGATGCCCATTCCGGTGTAACTGCTTGGACATTTCTTGATTGGCTTCCGCAGAAAAGGCCGCAGACTTGGCCAGGCGGAAATATGCGATGACATCGCGGAGGATAGCATCTACATCATAAGATGGTTTATATCCTATGGTCTGTTGGATTTTGTTGATATTGGGTGTGCGCCGGCGCATATCTTCAAAACCAGGTCCGTACGTTTTTTCGTATGGAATATGCTGAATGGATGATTCGCTTTTGGCGAGCGTACGAACACGCTCAGCCAATTCATTTATCGTAATTTCCTGGTTACTGCCAATATTAAACACCTGGCCTTCAGCGCCATCATGATCCATCAACTGGGTGATTGCGCGAATGGCATCGCCGACGTAGGTGAAGCAGCGAGACTGTTCCCCATCGCCAAATACAGAAATGGGCTCATTAGCCAAGGCGCTTTGGACGAAGTTCGGGATTACCATGCCATAACGGCCTGTTTGGCGCGGGCCTACCGTATTGAAAAAGCGAGCAATGACAACAGGAAGCTGTTTCTCTTCAAAGTAGGCAAGGGCAAGAAATTCGTCGATTGCCTTTGAACAGGCATAGGCCCAACGCCGCTTTGTTGTCGGCCCAAGGGTCCAGTCATCGGTCTCAGAAAGGCTTTCAATATCCTCACTTGTTTCCATCAACTTTCCGTAAACTTCAGACGTGGAGGCAAGCAAAACTTTTTTTCCGTAATAACTGGCCAGCTTCAGAATATTCTCGGTACCCTGTACATTTGTGACAATCGTCTCGACAGGTTGCTCCATTATCAGACGAACACCCACTGCAGCAGCAAGGTGAAAAACCTGGTCACACCTTGAAATATGTTGCTCAAGGGTGTGGTAATCGAGAATATCAGCTATCGTTGACTCGAAACGGTTGTGATGAAAGAGGTGCTGTATATTTTCTAAACGGCCAGTAGACAGGTTGTCTATAATATGGACATGGTGGCCTTGCTCGATAAGATGATCAGCCAGGTGACTTCCAATAAAGCCTGCTCCTCCCGTAATGAGGTATCTCATAATCTCTTCAATTAATCGGAAAATATTTCAATGCTTGGTGCTGCCGGCTTTACCTGATCCCAAGATCATGCCTAATGCAGATTTGTATCGGTCAGGTGCATACACATGTTGCGGATTGCGTTGACATCTTAGTCGGAATCATCATTTGCTACAGGCCGGCGCTTCTGTACATGAAAACATTTGCAGGAGAAGCATTGGGCGATACGTGGTAAAAGTTATTAGTTATTAATACGTATTACTTACCCATCATTATATCACTATTACCTTTCGTAGCAAGCAGAGGAATAACACGGAAAAAGACGAAATTCTCTACGTTTTAACGGTTTGCGGATGATTTCTCCGCCAGTCCAACACACAGGATTAGGCAATAAAGATTAAGCAGTACCTAATCACACGCCTTTATTATTGTGTATACGGAACGCTGAGTTGCATACCATGGTGATTGCTGTGAAAAGCATTACTACTCCTCTTACACATCATGCCAGCACAATCCCCTATTAGAAAAGCTAGGGGGTAACTTTATTCCCGGATAAAAAGATCCCGGCACAAATCGGTGCGGTATACATCGGCCGATAAACTGTCAAATAACGCTGTCGAGTGGAAACGCGACTTTCGTCAGGCTATCGTAGGCCTCAATATCTGTTCCAGAATACCGGCAATGCGAGTTGCCGTGTTACCATCCCAAAGTGGTGGGATCTCTCCGGCCTTCCTGTCACCAGATAAAATGGCGGTCACGCGTGCTGCTATTGCATTCGGGTCGAGCTCCATCAACTCGTTGGTCCCCAGTTCCATTGTGATCGGTCGCTCGGTGGATTCACGAAGGGTAAGACATGGAACTTTAAGGAAGGTTGTCTCTTCCTGGATCCCCCCTGAGTCGGTTACGAGCAATGCCGCGTTGTCCATCAGCTTGAGAAATTCGAGATACCCTAGCGGCTCCGTGACAATCAAATTAGGGATGGCGCGAAAACGATCCATGTACCCGAACGCGTCTAACCGGATACGCGTACGCGGATGCATGGGCATAACAACCGGGCGCAATGGAGTAAGCCGCTCGAGTGTTTCGATCACCTTAAGCAAACTCTCCGGATTGTCCACATTTGCCGGCCGGTGCATCGTAACCAGGACATATTGTTTCGACTGTACCGCCAGTTCGTGCAAAATCTGGTTCTCAGCAGCTTTTTCCCGAAAATGCACCAGCGAATCGATCATCACATTGCCCACAAAGTGGATTTTATCTTCTGGCACACCTTCGTGGCGGAGATTATCGAGTCCGCTTTGCTCGGTAACAAAAAGGTGGTCGGAAATCGAATCCGTAACGATACGGTTGATTTCTTCAGGCATTTTGCGATCGCCACTGCGCAGGCCGGCTTCCACGTGCGCAACCGGAATATGGCACTTCGCCGCAACAAGGCTACAGGCTACAGTAGAATTCACATCCCCTACCACCAATACCAGGTCGGGCTTGTGCTCCATCAGCGCACCTTCAAACGAAATCATGATACGCGCGGTTTGCGCGGCATGAGAACCGCTACCCACACCCAAATAAATATCTGGCTCGGGCAGTTCAAGTTGCCGAAAGAATACATCACTCATTCGCTCGTCATAGTGCTGTCCGGTATGCACTATGACCGAATGGATATCTCCAAATTGCCGATACGCGCGGTGGAGCGGGCCAATTTTCATGAAGTTAGGCCGGGCGCCGACAACGTTAAATATTTTAATAGACATGCGTCTCGAATGCTGGTTTCACGGCACTAATTTCCTCTTATCTGTATCGTTCTACCCAACGCGCCTTCTGAAAAGCAATATGCATGTGGTAATAGAAAGAAGGCGCGATAAGCGTAGGGGCAAGTGCCTTGATGCGTGTTTTTTGAGAAAGCTAAAGATGTAGTCGCTGGTTTCGATACCTCTCAGGAGACACGTGAGCGCGTCGGTTTGTTTGTGTGGACAAACATGCGTCCCCTGTCCTACAGCACAATCTTACCAAAGAATGCGCATCCTTGCGCTGTGTTTCAGCCTGTTGTGTTTCAGGCCACTCTTTTTTCATATGGCCTTTGGGGTTGTCCCGGCAGTTCAGCAAGTGAAACGATAGTAGGAAGAACTGTTCAGTAAGATAGCATATCATGAAAATCGCGGTTGACCGTGTAAAGAACTGGGTCTTTGTCACAGGAGAAATTCGTGGAGGGACTACCTTTGTCGGTAAGATTCTCAGCTTGCCCCTGGAGGTTGACTATATCCATGAGCCTTTCAATATTCGGTGTGGTATGCCCGGCATGACCAAGCGGTGGCGTTATGTCAAACCTTCGCTTGATACGCCCGGCATGCAGGAAATCCATGAAGCCGCTTCGCGTATCTTCTCCTACAATTTCAGCCTGCGCAATTCCCCCTTCGAAAATGAAGCCATCCATCGCAGGATCATAAAGCAACTCGTAGGCACACGCGGGCCCTATTATTTGCGACTTGCCAAAATGAACCCTTTTCACCGGCATGCAGTCATCAAGGACCCAACCGGCACCTTACTCGCTGAATATCTGCACGTACATTTTGGCGTCAAGCCCGTCATTGTTATCCGACATCCGGCATCATTTGTTGCCAGCTTGCGCCGCGCAGGTTGGTGGCCAGATGTAAGGAAAATTCTCGATGGCCAACCCGAACTGGTGGCAGACCACCTCAATGGCAGCCTCGATTCATGGTTCAATAAAGACAGTGATGATCTCCAGAATGCAGCTGCACACTGGCGACTGCTAACACAGGTAGTGGTCAATCAGGCCAAAAAATACGACGGATGGGAATTGGTCAAACTCGAGGACTTGAGCAACAATCCTGTTGAAGAGTTCAAAGCTTTGTACGGGCGCCTTGGACTACCGTGGTCAGAATCGGTTAAGAAGAAAATCATCAACACCACGCAGGTAAAAGGTAAAGCCGAGGTAAAAAACAACCTCGTTCAGGATTTCAAGCGAGACAGCGCAAAAATCTTTGAACTCCGGCGCAACTCACTAACCAAAGAAGAGCGCCGAAAAATTTTCGATGTCGTGAAAGACGTTGCGCTCGAATTTTACTCGGAAGAGAGCTTTTCCCTCTAGCTTGCTGATTTAGCTCAGGTATACAGCAAACAATTACCAGACCCATAATCATTGGGCTGAAAGCCGTCTGCTGCATCTTCATCAAACCATCGCCCGTGCTCGGTTAAATATCGAAAGATATACTGTTGGCCCGCAGGAAGCGTTGTTGTGGCCGCAAACGTATTGTCAGTACTTGCCTTAAAATGAAGCGCATCCGGTTGCCAATCGTTAAAATCTCCCACCACAGATACAATCTGACCTTCGATGGGGGCAGGCAAAATGAACGTTACCTCGGTTGTGTCATCAGACACCTTTTTCTTGCGAATCATTGCGTTCGATAAAATTGTCAGGGGAAAGGCATGTGGCCATGCGCTCTGGCCGATTATCCCATAATAATCGGATTATTCCTGAAAATATTTACCTTTTTTTGCTTACCACAACCGTACAATATCTTCGCGGGCAAACACGGCGCTGACGCCAAGATTAAGCGTCCTATTTCCATACAAAGCCGGCGGCACACTGATATCAGCCAGGTACGCCTCCCCCACTTGTGCCTTGACCGCTTCCCCTCGCAACCCGTTTTTGGGTAGCGCCAGGGTCATGGTTGCATCAGCCTTCACCGCAGGTGTATGCACCTCCCCTGTTGCCGTGTCAATGCCGGAAGGCACATCCAGGCTCAATACAGGGGCCTTGCTTGTATTAGCCCATGAGATCAACGCGCCAGCCCGGCCTCGCGGATTCCCTTTCAAGCTGTATCCAATGATTGCGTCTACAATCAAGTCAGGGTGGGTGTCTGCTGGTCCAGCTTCTGTAGTAACAGAGATGCCCATCCGCTTCAATATATCCAGTTGATGGGCCGGCACACCGGAAAAGTCTTCGACTGGCGCCGTGGTATAAACCTGAACGGAAGCCCCCCAATTGTGGAGCCTGCGCGCGCAAACCATCCCGCCGCCGCCACTTCCACCCTTCCCTACCAGCACCACAACATCCCGGCCCCGGGGATCACCACCCAAAAAGCGGCTGCGTGCCAGCGCTGCCAGGTTGCGGCCGGCGTTCTCCATCATTTGAATCAGGAGGATGTTGTAATCCTCGATCATCGCACGGTCCACTTCGACCATCTGGTCGGTGGAGAGATAGGGGATGTTGTCCATTCTTGTCTTTACTTAAATGGTGCGTAAAGCATTGGCCTACTTTTCGAACCAGCGATGCCCTGTTTTAGCAAGCATAAAATGGGCTTCCTGTGGCCCCCAGGAGCCGGCTTCATAGGCATGGATGGGGACCTCTTCTTTCAATAACGGATCATAGAGTCCCCACGACATTTCCACCTCATCTGCCCGTACAAAAAGTGTCTGATCGTTGGTAATCACGTCAAAAAGGAGCGTTTCGTAACCATCCTGCAACGGGCCAAAAGCTTCACCATATTCGAAGTGCAAGCGTTTGGTTAGCGTAGAAATTTCCTGGCCCGGCGATTTCACTTCAAAGCCGAGCTCAAAGCCTTCATTGGGCTGCAGCGTAAGAATCAACCGGTTCGGACTAATTTTGCCTTTTCTGTGCTTTGGGAAAAGCGAAACGGGTGCAGTTCGGAAGTTGACTACAATTTTTGTCAGCCGCTCGTCCATTCGCTTGCCTGTGCGCAGGTAGAACGGGACGCCTTGCCACCGCCAGCTGTCTATCTGCAATTCGAGGGCGACAAATGTGGGTGTGTTCGAATCAACAGGCACCCCCTCCTCTTCCAGGTATCCCGGCACTTTTTCATCACCGACGTGCCCCTCCTCATATTGACCGAAGATGATTTTCTCTGGATCTAGCGGTGCAATAGACTTGAGCACCTTTACCTTTTCATCACGGATGGCATTTGCCTCAAATTCAGCCGGCACTTCCATCGCCGTCAGGGTAAGCAGCTGCATTAGATGGTTTTGGACCATATCGCGCAGCGCACCCGATTTGTCGTAATAGCCGGCGCGCTTCTCAACACCCAGCGACTCCGCAACGGTGATTTCAATGCTTTCCACGCGGTCCCGATTCCAGAGCGACTCGAAGACAGGATTGGCAAAACGGAATACCAGCAGGTTCTGAACAGTTTCTTTGCCCAGGTAATGATCAATGCGATATACCTGAGATTCTTTGAAGTGCTGGTGCAATACTTCATTCAACTCATGTGCAGAATTCAGGTCTTTGCCAAACGGCTTTTCGATGACCAGACGGGTATAGCCGGCGCTCTTATTCAGGCCGGCATTACCCAGTGCTTCGATCGTCGGAGCAAAAATGCGCGGCGGCAATGCAAGGTAGAAGGTGCGATTTCCAGGCAGGTCATGTTCTGTCTCAAGTGCCTCAATACGGCTTGATATTTTGGCATATACTTCGGGCCCAGCATCTTCAATGGGCATGTAATGCAAACACTGCGCGCACCATGCCTCAAGATCAGACTTGTCCCTCAGCTTTGCCTTCTCAAGGGCTTCGCTGGCCCACGCGCGGAAGCTTTCGTCATCCATTTCATTTCTGGCGATCCCCAGAATTTTGAAACGCTCACCCAGGTTGCCTTCATTGGCCAGATGATACAAAGCCGGCAGCAATTTTCGCTGCATTAAATCGCCGGTGGCACCAAACACTACAAACACATGTGGCGCGACATACTCATCGAACATAAATATCAGACTGGCTATGGTTACAAAATCAGGTTACGCAACAGATTCTGCGTAACGCAGGTGGTATCCCCGGGTCGGAACTGTATGGGCTTTTAACAGCAACCATCATCTCGCACAAAACAGATGCACAGCACGGATACAACACAGGCATCTCACGAAATACGTTTTATCAGGAATTTATGTCAAAACCCGCGCATATAACATCAAAGCAGCGTATGTGTTCTATCGCTTAAAAGGAACAGTTTATGCCGGAAAATGTAATTAATCAGCCTATCCTTAATTTCGCAATTCGGCCTGACGCAAAACGTTACGACACTCAAATAACAACCATCAGTATCCGCCGTTTATTTTCACTCCCCTGCAGGCTATGAGCGATACCAATCACCCATCGCGAAACAACGATTCCAATACAGAAGCAGATTCTTCAAGTCCCCAGGAAGCCTCTTTACTGGATCTGTTACTGATCGTAGCACGCAATCGGAAGCTGATCATCACAACAACGTTTTGTTGCGCTACCCTGGCCCTGCTGCTTGCGCTGTTTTCGGCATCAAAATACACAGCTTCAGCAAAGGTCATTCGCGAAGTTGAAACGGACAACTCCATGCGTAATCTGGGCGGACTCTCCCTGCTCAGCGGTATCGGTCTTAATCTTGGCGGCTCCAGCACGGGCCTCACACCCGATGCCTACCCCGACGTCCTTAGCAGCCGCGAGGTAAGGCTCGCTGTCGTGCGCGATACGTTCTACTTTCGGGACATTGATCAAACACTGACCTTCACCGAATACGCCAACCGGGAAAATTGGAAAACATACGTCAAGCGGTTTACCATTGGCCTGCCGGGCACCATCATCAAAGCGATCAGGCCGCCCGTTGACCGCACAGCAGCCAGTGCAGGTGTGGCACAAGCCTACCCTACCGTAGAGGAAGAAGAGGCCATCAAATATATTTCCGAGTTAATCGGCACGGCCATCGACCAGGAAACCGGCCTGATGATCATTGCATCTACAACGCATGACCCCTTCCTCTCACGCGACATTACACAGCGTTTTGTTGAGCATCTGGTAGAACGAATAGAAACCATTCGCACCCAGAAAGCCAAACGCGATCTGAACTTCATCAAGCAACGGTACGAAGTGGCGCGCGACTCGCTTGTGTCTACCGAGAACAGCCTGGCCTTTTTCAACGACAGAAACACAAATCCGCAGAGTGCGCGGTTGCGTACCCAGCAAGCCCGTTTGCAGCGCCAGGTAACGTTCAAATCAGAATTATTCAGCGACCTTCAGGCCCAATTGACGCAGGCAGAAATTGACCTGCAGCGGAGCCGGCCTGTTATAACTTTGCTCGAAAAGCCCGTCCCCCCCATCAAACCGAGCGGTCCGCGCCGGCTGATGCTTATTGCAGTGGGTATTATTGTCGGACTAATCCTTGGTGTAGGACTCGCCCTGGTTACGAGTGTACTTGAAAACTTGCGTGCTAAACAAGAAGAAGAAGCCAAACTGGATGAGATTGCAACAGCTTTCTCGCCGTCGGCGCTCGCTAAATTTATCCGCCCAAGACTCACATCCAAAACCAAGCAATAACCATGAAAGGGATAATCCTCGCAGGCGGTTCGGGTTCGCGCCTGTATCCCGTCACGCACGTTGTAAGCAAGCAGTTGCTGCCTGTCTATGACAAGCCGATGATTTATTATCCGCTGTCTATGCTTATGCTGGCCGGCATTCGCGACATTCTGGTCATTTCAACACCGCAAGACCTGCCGCGATTTGAACAACTCCTTGGCGATGGCAGCCAATGGGGTGTGCAGTTCACCTATGCGGAACAGCCGCGCCCGGAAGGCTTGGCGCAAGCGTTCATTATCGGCAAGGCGTTCATCGGCAACGATCCGGTTTGCCTCGTTTTAGGAGACAATATTTTTTACGGGCACGGTCTGAGCGAATTGCTTCAACAGGCAAGCAAAAAAACAGAAGGCGCCACCGTATTTGGGTACTATGTTAAAGATCCCCATCGGTATGGTGTTGTTGCGTTTGATGAGAACTTTCAGGCGGTAAGCATTGAGGAGAAGCCAGAGAAGCCGCAATCTAATTACGCAGTTACCGGCCTGTATTTTTATGATAACCAGGTCATTGACATTGCAACCAATCTATCACCTTCTCCCCGTGGAGAGCTTGAAATCACAGACGTAAACAAAGTCTACCTTGCGCAGGGCAACCTGGAGGTGTCAATTATGGGCCGCGGCATGGCCTGGCTGGACACCGGCACGCATGAATCACTGCTACAAGCCAACAACTTTGTGCATACCATCGAAGCCAGGCAGGGACTCAAAATTTCCTGTCCGGAAGAAATAGCATTCCGCCAAAACTGGATCGGCCCAGAAGACATCGCGCGGATTGCAGCAACCATGAAAAACAATTCTTACGGCGCGTATCTCTCGCTACTTCTCGAAAAAGAACCTGTGCACGAGCTTTTCTAGCGTGCACCATCCCCTGAGTATCGTTGATGAAAACAGCACAAGGATCCATTCCTTTTAATGAACCCTGCATCGGGCAAACTGAAATTGATGCCGTAACGCGTGCCCTTGAACAGGGCGTCCTCCGCGGCGACGGCCCGATTAGCAAACGCGTTGAAGCTACCCTGCAAAAATGGCTGGATGTGCCGCACGTGTTTTTTACAACCTCTTGCACACACGCGCTCGAAATGGCCATGATCGCACTCAACATCGGCCCCGGTGATGAAGTGATTATGCCCAGCTTCACGTTTGTCTCCTCAGCCAATGCAGTTGTGTTAAGGGGTGCAAAACCTGTCTTTGCAGAAATTGACCCGAACACCCTGAACATCGACCCGGCAGATATAGCGAAAAAAATCACGCCGGCAACCCGCGCCATTGTCCCCGTGCATTACGCAGGCGTGGCATGCGACATGGATGCCATCATGGGACTTGCAAAAGACCACAACCTCTACGTGATCGAAGACGCTGCCCAGGCCATTGATGCTACGTACAAAGGTAAACCCCTTGGTACGATTGGCCACATCGGATGCTTCAGCTTCCACGACACGAAAAACCTGACGTCTGGTGAAGGCGGAGCGTTTGTGACCAACGAACACTCCATCGCAGAGAAAGCAGAACTGGTGCGAGAAAAAGGCACCAACCGCTCAGCGTTCTTCCGTGGCGAAGTCGACAAATACAACTGGGTAAGCCAGGGCAGCAGCTATATCCAATCGGATATCCTCGCGGCTTTGCTGGAAGCACAGATCGCCCGAAAAGACGAAATCAAACAACAACGTAAACAGGTGTGGGACGCGTACTACGCTGCACTGCAACCCCTTGCAGATGCCGGCCAGATTACCCTCCCCGTTGTGCCTTTCTATGCCGACACCAACTACCACATTTTCTTTTTCAAAATGCCGTCCCTGGAAATCCGCCAGGCGACCTTGAAGGCCATAAAAGCTGATGGCATTCAGGCTACATTTCATTACGTACCGTTGCATTCTTCGCCTTACGGCAGAAATACACTTGGCTGTACTGATGACTTGCCAATCACAGAGCACTGCAGCGAGACCTTGATTCGTTTGCCAATGTATCCGCAACTTCACGTGCAAGCCGAAAACCTGGCAGTACGGATCGCAAAAATTGTCCAGAAAGAGCTCGCTGTATCCATTTAAGTCCTGCTGCTACATGAGAGTCATTTTTTTCTGTGGAGATGGATCGCGTTACGGGATGGCCCACCTCGAACCCATGCTTGCCTCAGACTTTGAGGTTGTTGCCGTTGTATTCGGTACGCCGGCGCGGTGGGCTACATTCAGACGCGCACTCTCAGGGAAAAAACATGTTGATTTAAAGCACAGATCGTTCTTTCAACTGCTCAAGCGCATCGGCCCGGCCTTGATGCACCGTTGGCGCAGTCGGCGCGAGCGGCGCGACGTACTGAACATGGTTGCACGATACAACGTCCCTTTGTGGACGGAGGACGACGTAAACAGCGAAGCATTTATCGCCAAAGCCAAAAAATTGGCGCCCGACCTGGTCATTTCTGCAGCCTACCCACAAATTTTCAAACAGCCCCTGCTCGACATCGGCAAAAAACAGGCGGTCAACTTTCATCCGTCGCTGCTACCAAAATTCAGAGGCGCGCACCCGCACTTCTGGACCATAGTGGAAGGGGAAACGGAAAGCGGTGTCACCGCACACGTGATGACAACGGCGCTCGACGAGGGCCCGATTGTTGCACAACGCGGGTTTGACATTACAGGCTTCACTTACGCCGATCTATACAACAAGATAGTTGCAGAAACGCCGGCCCTCGTGCAGGATGTTGCTGATTATTACCTGCAAGGACGGGGAGAACTAAAGCCCCAGGATCCGGCCGGCGTCTCGTATTATCGAAACAATCGGCCCATCCACAGCAAAATCTTCTGGAATCTTCATTCAGCAGAACGAATAAAGAACCTGAGCCGCACGGGCACTGCTTACTTTTTCTTTCGGGGCAAGAAGATCATGTTATTGCAGGCTGAGGCCCGCGATAAAAACAGAAACATGACCAACAGCCTCGAAGTTGTCCCGGGTGCAATTGTTGACGTCAAAGATAACGGACTTGTCGTACAGGCCAGCAGTGGCTTTGTCCATATTCAGCAGATCCGCTATCAGAACAAAACATTAGAATTTAAACAATGGGCCAAAAGCTGGCGCATTCATATCGGTGAGATACTGGGCTGAAGGCTCTAAGATTAATCGCCCCCTATTTGCCTCCTAAAACGCCAATCTGCACGCATGGCACATCAGTTAAAAAACAAGCTCATCTACACCATTCACGACCGTGAATTGAAGCGCTGTGCTTCTCAGTATATGAAAGGCGAAATGATCGATATAGGGTGCGGCACCAAGCCGTACAAAGATTTATTTGCGCCCTATATTTCCAGCCATGTTGGCCTGGATCACGCCATTACGCAGCACGACCAGAGCAACATCGACCTGTACGGCACGGCATATGAAATACCTGTCGAAGACGACAAATTTGAAAGCGCGGTATGTAACGCCGTGCTCGAACACCTGGAAGAGCCTTACGATGCGATAGCGGAGTGTTATCGGGTGCTCAAACCCGGCGGGATGGCGATATACAGCGTCCCCTTCATTTGGCACGTACACGAAGCACCCCGCGACTTCTATCGTTATAGCAAATACGGACTGGAGTACCTGTTCAACAAAGCCGGCTTTGAAATTGTTGAATTGAATGCATTGTCTGGCTTCTGGGTTACTTTTGGACAGTTGTTTACTTACAACGTATACCGACTCAACAAAGGCCCCCTCAAATGGCTAAGGATTATTGATGCCATCGGGCTGCTGATTCAGGGTGCATCTTATGTCATGGATAAAATTGACAAAACAGAACGGTGGACCTGGATGTACATGGTGGTTGCACAAAAGCCGGCAGCCAAATAAGCTGCGCTATACCACCCCACCATGCAACTAAAAAACAAAGCCGTACGAAGCGTCCAATGGGCCAGCCTGTCGCAGGTGGTCAAACAGCTCGTGCAGTTTGGGGCGCTTACCGTGCTTGCGGTCATCCTGGCACCGGGCGATTTTGGCTTGCTCTCGATGGCCTTGGTTGTGACGGGGATGGTGGACCTGTTCAAAGACTTTGGGACGCGGGTAGCCATCATTCAGAAAAAGGATGCAACTGATCGCTTCTTGTCGAGCATTTTCTGGGTCAACGCCGGCATCGGCAGCCTTGCTGCAGGTGTACTCATCCTCATTGCGCCGTGGATCGCCAGCGTTTACAATGAACCCCGGCTTACCCCGATTTTACAGATCCTTGCCTTAAATTTCCCCATATCAGGTATTGGCGTTTCTCTCAAAACGTACCTGGAAAAAAGTATTGCCTTTGGGACCATAGGCATCGTTGAGGCCGGCTCAACCATCCTCGGCGCAATTACAGCCATTGTGCTGGCCTTCATGGGATACGGGGTATGGAGTCTTGTTGTACAAAGCCTCGTTGCAACAACCAGTGTCACGCTCCTCTCGTGGATATTCTCCACCTGGCGGCCGTCACTCACTTTCCATTGGCCGGAAATCAGAGGGGTGCTCGGGTACAGCTTAAACTACACGGGATATACCATTCTGAATTACATTGCACGCAACGTAGATTATTTCCTGATTGGCCGCTATTTGGGGCAGGATGCGCTTGGGTATTATACGCTGGCCTATCGCATCATGGTGTATCCCATCCAGAACATCAGCGGGATCATCAACAAAGTGATGTTTCCTGTCCTCTCTAAAGTACAGGACGACAACCGGCTCATCAGCAAAGCATACTTACAAATTGCAGCAACGGTCTCGCTGGTCACCTTCCCGCTTATGCTCGGCGTGATGGTCCTGTCGGATCCTTTTGTAAAGGTAGTGCTCGGCGAAAAGTGGCTCCCTGTCATCACATTACTCGTTATCCTGGCGCCCGTTGGCCTCTTGCAATCTATCAACAGCACAGTCGGGGCTATTTTCCTGATTAAGGACCGTACAGAAGCACTACTCAAGTGGGGTATTTTTAGCGCCGCCATAGTGATTGGCGCATTTACATACGGACTCCAGTACGGTATTGAAGGTATGGCATGGGCCTACCTGGCAACCAGTATTGTCCTTTTTATACCAAGTCTGGCTATCCCGATGCGGTTTATTGACCTGCCTGTAAACAAGGTACTGCGTGCAACCCTGAAACCATTGCTCGGCGGTCTGCTTATGCTTGGTATCCTTGTTGCAATACGGTCTTTCATCCCGGCATCGTTTGATGCCAATACCCTGGTCTTTGCCGGCCTCGTTCTGACTGGCATACTCATTTATGCGGGGTATACGTGGACCTTTAACAGAACATCGGTTTTACAAATCCGCGAGCTTATCAGCGCGAGTCACAAGAAAAATGCAAGTCCCAGTCCTTCATAGCTTCCCTACCTGGCTGCACCAGACCCAGACCTGGATGTACACCCAGGTTAAGTATTTGCCGGCCCCAGTTGTGCCGCATATCGTTTGCCACCGCACAGCTAACCTGGAACAGTTTAACATGCCGCACATCCATGCGCTAGCTAATGAACCCAAATGGCGATGGTACTGGGAAAAAGGATTGCGCAAGTTTGGTGTACGTAACTACATCAGTTTACTGACCCGTGTAGCAAGGCAGGAGCGCGCCGGCATCATCCACTCGCATTTTGGTCCGTATGGCTGGGAAGACATGGAAGCCGCAAAAAAAGTAGGTGCCCAACACGTGGTCACGTTTTACGGTGCAGATGTAAACAAGCTGCCCAAACAAGACCCGCGGTGGCTCGACCGCTACAGCCGGCTCTTCGAACACGTCAGCCTCGTGCTTTGCGAAGGACCGCACATGGGCAAATGTGTAGAGAAACTCGGGTGCCCCGGAGATAAAATCAGGGTGCAACACCTCGGCATTGAACTAGACAAGCATGCCTTTGCGCCACGCACATGGCAGCCAGGTAAACCGTTGCGTGTTTTGATTGCCTCTTCTTTTCGGGAGAAAAAAGGTATTCCTTACGGGATCAAAGCACTCGCAAAATTGAAAGCGCGGGTACCCATTGAAGTGACCGTCATTGGGGATGCGGGAAAGGAAGCCACAAGCCAGGCTGAGAAAAAGAAAATTCTCGACGCCATAGCGAACAATGGCCTGGACAACGACATCAAGCTGCTCGGCTACCAGTCGTATGACCGACTGATTGAAGAAGCGCGTCAGCACCATGTATATCTCGCGCCCAGCGTAACGGCCAGCGACGGCGACACGGAGGGTGGCGCACCAGTTTCTATTATTGAGATGATGGCCTCGGGGATGCCAGTGGTGAGTACGTACCACTGCGACATCCCACATATCATCACCCACCAGAAAACCGGCTTGCTGGCGGAGGAACGAGATGTTGACGGGTTGTTTGCAGGTTTGCTGTGGCTCGTTGAAAACCCGGCCCACTGGGATACCCTCACACAGGCAGCCCGGGCGAAGATTGAAGAAGCCTACGACGCACGAGTGCAAGGCGAACGCTTGGCGGCTCTGTACCAGGCAGTACTGGCAACCACCTTATCTGTAGCGGTATAATCACGTTAGCAGTCTCGGCTACACAATACATGCAACGCAAACGAATCATCCTTTTCTTCTCCCACTCTGCTGCCCTGTATGGTGCCGAGCGCTCGTTGCTGGACCTCATCCTTGGCCTGGATCAAACCCAATTCTACCCTATCGTTGCATTGCCGGCTGAAGGTCCGCTTGCAGATCGCCTCCGCACCAACAACATCGAAGTACGCATCACGGGCCACCAAAACTGGATGGGTGGGAAGTATTTCCTGCTGGCAGCGGCTTTGCGGTTTGGTGCCAATCTCAAAACGTATTTCAAGCTCAAAAAAGAGTTGGCAGATACACCTATAGATCTGGTCTATACCAACACCAGTGCAACCCCGATGGGTGGCTTTATTGCCCGCGTGCTGGGGGTGCCCCACCTGTGGCACATCAGGGAATTCATACCCAAAGGCACAGGCGGAAAGTTTTACTATGGCACACAGCGCAGCTTTAATTTCATTCAAAAGGCGGCCTCAACTATTGTGTGCAATTCGCATCAGTTGAAAGACGCGCTACGCGCATACTTGCCGGCTGGGCAGATGGAAGTTGTACACAACGGTATTCTGGCGGACAAGCCGGCTGCACCCGAAAAGCAGCCGCCATCGCGCGACAAAGAGGTGGTCTTTGGTATGGTGGGCAGCCTGAACCCGAGTAAAGGCATTGCTGATGCTATTCAGGCCCTTGCACAATTGAAAGCGAGTGGTATTACAGGCCGGCTACTGGTCGCTGGCGACGGGCTGGAACGTAACAAAGTCGCGTTTAATGAACTCGCGACATCGCTTGGTGTCACGCATCAAATTGAGTGGCTCGGCTACCTTGATGATCCTTCGATTGTGTATCAGCGATCCCACATTGTACTCATTTGCTCCCGCTGGGAATCGTTTGGGAGGGTTGCAGTGGAAGCCGGCGCATGGGGCTGCCCGGTGGTTGCCTCGAACAAAGGCGGGCTGCTTGAAGTTATCGAAGAGGAGAAAACTGGTTTGTTTTACGAACCTGGCGACGTTGAAGGGCTTGTAGCAAAAATCAAAAAGCTTGTAGATCGTCCGAATCTTTATCACGTCATCTCTCTACACGCGCCGGTTTCAGTATACAACCGGTTTTCGACACGACAGTATATCGAACGCATGGTGCAGGTTATGCAGCGTCAAATCGAAGAAAAAGCGTCCGTTTGAAGTCCCCGGCAAACATACCGCAAATCAATTTTCTGGCCCTTATCGAGATGCTGATTCTCGGGAGCGCGGCGTTTCTTGCGCTGCTTCCGTTACAGCAGCTATTTATGGTCCCGTTTGCCGGCGGCGCCCTCAACACCTTTGAAACCAGCTACCTGCTGATTCTTTTCTTTTCCGTGCTTTGCACGCTCTACTATTTTTCTCTACGCACGTCTCGCCCTTTTCTCTACTTGCTGCTTGCCATAGGTGGGTACACGACTTTTCAGTTGCTGTTGGATTCCGGCAGTCTTTTCTACATCGTGCGGCAATTGCGGTATTTTATGCCGTTCATCGTTGCCGTTGTTGTCCTGGCAGTACGGCCCAAACGCCTCTACCTGAAAGAGACGCTGTACTACTTGTCTGTAGCTGCCATGTTGAGCGCGCTTGCTTCCCTGGTTCTACACTTCTTTTTCCAGGAAACGCTTATTCGCATCATCCAGCGATCCAGTGATCCGGCAGCAGGCAACCATCTGGCGCTTTTGATACGCTCTGGCCGTTCGCCCTGGGGCAACGCCAGCCTGGTTTACATTACGGTCATAGCCCTCGGTTTTTTGCAGGAATACACGCCCCGCCGGCAACTCATCGTCAAACTGGCGGTTGGC
>JBCCIM010000049.1 GCA_039111535.1 Bacteroidota bacterium
CCCGAAATCCCAACAACCCGAAATCCCAACAACCCGAAATCCCAACAACCCGAAATCCCAACAACCCGAAATCCCAACAACCCGAAATCCCAACAACCCGAAATCCCAACAACCCGAAATCCCAACAACCCGAAAACACAACAACCCGAAAACACAACAACCCGAAAACACAACAACCCGAAAACACAACAACCCGAAAACACAACAACCCGAAAACACGAAACCCCGAAAACACGAAACCCCGAATACCCAAAACCCCGAATACCCAAAACCCCGAATACCCGAAACCCCGAATACCTGGAATAAAAAAAAATTCCTGGTCTTGTAAACCGATCCGTCCTATCCTGTGTCCATAGCAGCAGAACACAACCAGGTGTACAGCAAGCGCGGTGATAAACGTATCCCAACAACAGATTAATCAGACGTTTCGTGAGGTGGTAACTACACACCAGCGTGACCTCTATTTGTGGGCGTTCAGGCTTACGGGCAATCACCACGATGCTGAAGATTTGTCGCAAGAGGTTTTTATCAAAGTACACGCCAGCCTCGACGGTTTTCGTGGCGAGGCGGGGATGAAAACCTGGATTTACCGGATTGCGGTTAACACCTATTTGAATAAGCGACGCAAAAAGGCACTCACGTTTATGAAGTTGCAAGACGACATCGAGCAAACCATGCAGGCCCGGGCTGGCGGGCATGGTGTAGAAAACGTATTTCGCGATACGGATGCTGCCGCTGAGTCCAATGCAATCAAAGCGTTTGTAGACAAAGCGCTCAAACATCTTTCGAGAAAGGAGCATATGGCGTTTGTATTGCGCCACTACAACGACCTGTCGGTCAGAGAGGTCGCAGATGCCATGCAAGTAGCAGAAGGTACTGTAAAGAGCTTGCTTTTTCGCGCCGTTCAGAAATTGCGCAAGCACCTGGCTTTCATCGCAGACACCGGAAAATAGCCGGCCTATGCGCGCCAGCACAAAGCACACAAGACTATGTCAGATCAAGTTTGTACGTCAAGAGAGCATCAGATAGTAGACGCCTTGTTTGGCGATCTCGATGCAACCGGATTGGCTGACTTGCAGCAGCACATGGACAGTTGTTCAGGCTGCGCCGGTGCCTTTCAGGAAATGCAGCAAACACTCGACGTAACTGCCCAGGTGCCCGTACCAGATGTGCCGGCTGATTACTGGTCTGGGTATTATGAACGCCTTGAAGCGCGGATGTACGCTGGACAACGGGTGGCGCGGCCTTTTGCACACCTGGGTGCAGCCTGGCAGCAAGTCCGGTTGCGTCTCGCTCCCTATTTTTCGCCACGCCCTGCATACATGCAGTGGGGCACTGCCCTGGCGTTGGTCCTGCTTGGTGTATTTATCGGCCGGCAATGGCAAGACAATCCAACTGCCGTCCCGCTTGCCCCGGCGCCGGCACAGACCGATCCGTTGCTCCAGCCCGCACAACTCTCTGAAAAGACACACCAATACCTGGACCGGTCCAAAGTCCTTTTGCTTGGGCTCGTGAATTTTGACGTCGACGAAGATGATCCGGCATTCATAAACCTTGAGCACAAACAGATCCTCGCCAATGAGTTGGTCCAGGAAGCTGCGCTGCTTAAAAACGAATTGTCGGAAAATCGCGAGCAGCAGCTTTCTGCGCTTGTCGAAGAACTAGAACTGATCCTCCTGCAAATTGCAAACCTTGAGTTACAGCAAGACGTGCCTTCCATCGAACTCATCCAGCGCGGTGTAGATCGTGGGGCCTTGTTGCTGAAGATCAACCTGGAAAAAATGAAACTATCCGAACGCGAAGCGCCGGCGCCGGCAAAAACCGCGGACGAAGAACAGGCGGCCGGATTCCTGATGCTTTAACAGGCAACCGGTACTGCTATCTATCAACAGTATTTCATCGAACGAGAAAAATGATGCAAAACAGAACAATGATATGGCTTGTTGCCGGCATGGCTTGCCTGCTCATGGTGAAGCCGGCAACTGCGCAAACAGACGCGGCAGAAGCATACAGCAAAGCCTATGAATTGCTTATTGCTTCCCAATACAATGCCTCAAACTCGGCGTTCTCCGAGTTTATGGATGATTATCCCGACAGCAAATGGAAGGATGATGCCACCTACTGGACTTGCCATCTGAAGGAAAAGATGGAAGAAGATGCGGAAGACGCGTTTGAATGTTATGCGATGTTTGTAGATGATCATTCGCGCAGTAAGTGGGTGGACGATGCAAAAGCCAACCTGATTCGGATTGGCCGGCAACTGGCTGCCGAAGGAAAGCCCGGGTATGCCAAGCAGTTAACCGCCATGCAGAAGGGGGACGACGAAGAGGTGGCCCTTTCGGCACTCTATGCATTGCAAAATATCGGCGATGAGCGGGCCTTTGAGACCATTATGGAACTGTACAAGCGTTCTGACAGCGCTGACCTTCGGGGCCGCATTGTGTATATCCTCGGGAATTTTGATACCGATGCCGTTGTTGAGCAATTGGCAATGATTGCAAGAGAGGATGCCTCAGAGTCGGTACGCAAAAATGCGGTTTACGCCCTTGGCAACAGAGGCGGAAGGGCTGCTTCTGAATCGCTGATGGAAGTTGTGGAAGATGGTACCAACGAAGAAGTGCAGAAAGCAGCACTCTATGCGCTCGGCAACGCTGATGAATCTGGTATATCTGCGTACCTGATGTCTGTTGCTACTTCTACCCAAAATGTAGAACTGGGGCGTGCAGCAACCTATGCTTTGAGCAACACGGGAAGTGCCGGGGCTTCGGATGCCCTTGAGGCGTTGTTGAAGACCACAACCGCTCTGGTTGAAGTGCGAAAAGCAGCGTTGTATGCGCTCGGTAACCACGACAGTGAGTCATCGCTCATGACCTTGCGAGATGTTGCCATCAATGGTGACGAAAAGGTATTACGCAAAGCGGCTGTTCACGCGATGGGGAACCATGACCGTGCCAGCAACATGCTGCGCCAGGTATATGAAGGCATTGCTGAACGTGAGCTCAAAGAAGCTGCGCTCTATGCCATTGGCAATACGGATGACGATGACGCTGCCGCCTATCTGAAAAAGATCGCAGTCTCTGAGACGAATGAAGACCTTGCGCGGGTAGCCATGTATGCGCTTGCCAATAACACGAACGATGAAGAAGGTGATCTGATGGAAGTGTACGAGAAGGCGCGACACCTCGCCGTTAAAAAGGCAACGTTACATCGCCTTGCAGATTCACCAAATGCGCTGATGAAAATCCTGCGCACGAGTGATGACGCTGAAATCAGGCAGACAGCCGTCTATGCGCTGGGCAATGCCGGCGATGACGAGGTAGTCCCAACACTGCTCCAAATTGCGAAAGACGACGCAGATGTATCCGTTCGGAAAGCTGCTGTCAATGCACTCGGTAATATCGGGTCGGATGCAGCGCAAGAAGCCATTCTTAAGATCCTGAAAGAAGGGATTGGTCAAGACTAAAATTCAGGTACAAGTATATGAAATACAATTACTTAGGCACAATACTCGTGGCTTGCTTTATTGGATCGATGCTCGTGGTTGGTGGTGCGCAGGCTTGTAAACATTATCCATTCCTCACCGACTGGATGGGCGCCGGCTGCTGGCTCAATGACTCGCAGGATAAGGTGTTCAACGAGGCCGGCACACAGAACATCGCGCTGCACATCATGGACATGGCAGGCGTAGAGCCTGCGAATGGCAATGCCGATCTCTCCAAAGAAGCCATTTATGCGCTTGCACGCACGGGCACTGAAGATGCGGCAACCGTGCTGCGCGCCCTGGCGCTGACACATGCCTCGCTTGAAATCAGGAAAGCCGCCCTGTATGCGCTTGCAGAGTGTCTGGAAGATGAGGCCTTGCATAAAACGTACAGCGATATTGCCCAATATGGTGACGAACTTGAATTGCGCGTAGCCGCTGTACATCAACTCGGGCAATTGGATACGGATAGCGCTGTACCATTCCTCACAGATATTGCCCTCTCGCCTTACCCCTTGTCGCTTCGAAAAGCCGCCGTACATGCCCTACAGACAAACGACTCCGATGTAGCCCGGCAGGCGCTTTACAACATTCTCTCCAACACAGCTGCCGCCTTTGCAGGTTAGGTCACAGGTACGCCGAGGAATCAACCATGAAAACCGTTTTACATACCACAGCAACCCTTTTTCTTTTTCTGGTAGTCTGTGCCTTGCCGAATACGGGCATTGCCCAAAAAGTTAAAATCCATCCTGATGAAGATAAAGCACTCGCTGCACGCATGGATTGGGCCGCGCAGCAAAACGTGCGTGGAGATGGATACTGGGTGGGATACAATATCACCAAGTTTATGCGGCCGAATGTGTGGATGGGCAGCATTGGAGGCAAAAACTGGAGCCGGCGTAAGTCAATTTACGCATTGATTGGCCAGGAAGACCGCGAGCAGGAATTGCCCGACGAATTAAAGGAAGATCTCGGGTTTTCCATGAAAGGGACCATGCATTTTGGCAAGCATAAAAAAAACACAGATGTACGCGTTGCACGAGATATTGCGATCCTTATGTATGTCAAAAAGAACCGCAAGGGGCCTACAGACATTCACCTTTCCAATATGTCACTGGGCGTAGACCTCGAGAACCGCCCCTTGTTCTGGTTAGGGAAAGCGGGCGATGAAGAGAGCGCCACCATGCTTGAGGAAATGTACCACGCAACGTCGCACAACAGCATGAAGTCAGATTTGCTCGGTGCAATCAGCATCCACGAAAACAAGGCACGCCGGCTGGCTTTCCTCGCTCAGATCCTTGAGAACGAAAAAAGCCCGGATGTGCGTGAAGATACAGCGTTTTGGGTTGGGCAACTCGACTTGCCCGAAGGGCTGGCTGTATTGCAAAAAGTAATAGCAACCGATCCATCAATGGATGTGCGCGAACACGCAGTGTTTTCTATGTCGGAAATGTCGTCTGAGGAAGCGCTGGAAGCACTCATTGAACTCGCCAAGGACGGCCAGCAAAAGGTGGTTCGGAAGAAAGCTATTTTCTGGTTAAGTCAGCATGCCTCCAAAAACGCAATACAGGTAATCGAAGAGATTGTAATGGACGATAAAGACCTGGCAATACAGGAGCAAGCTGTGTTTGCGCTTTCACAGTTTCCAGCAGATGAGAGTGTGCCTCGCTTGATTGAAATTGCTGAAAATCATCAGAGCGTTGAGGTTCGGAAAAAAGCCATATTCTGGCTTGGGGATTCTGGTGATCCGCGCGCTGTGGATGCTTTGATTGCACTGGCCAGGCGGAAGAACTAGCTGGGCTGAAGGGCAAGCAAGGGCAACCCGGATAAGGGTAGTTATAGCCAACTTATCGGACAGATACGACTAACTGGTTGGGACAGAGCCGGCACACGTGGGGTGCCGGCTTTTGTCATACAGGCTGCGCTACAAGATGGCGGCGGATATTGGCAAACGTGTCTGCCCAACCCTTTTTGCAATCTTTGAGAAAAGAATCAGCGTCAGCTGTATCGGGGAAGCCAGCCTGGGTTACCGAAAGCACGGTACCATCAGGGTGGGGCGAAAGCCTGAAGTCCACAGAAAAGTCTGCTTCAAACGGGAGTGCTTCAGTTTTTGTGTGGTAACTGTACGAACTGAGGCGCATGCGCACGGCAGGTTCAAACGTCTCGATGGTCGCTGCGGAGATATAGTCCGGGTTGTCTTCGTCGGCTCCCCAGGCCGCACACCATGTACCACCCCGTTCCGGGTGCACTATAACCTGGGTTGCACCCCACCAGTCGCGTATTGCACTTGGGGTATGTAGCAGGCGGAATACATCAGCAGGCGATGCCGGCAGGATTTCTTCGTGTCTATGTGAACGCATTAAGCTATGAGGGATGTTGATGGAAAAACTGAAAATACCGTCTTTTTACAAAAGTTGCAGTACTGATTTGTGGGTCGATTTATCCAAGGAAAATTTCGGTCTGTAGCGAGGGGAGAAGGCTCAATAACGTTCGGGCGCAAACCGGTGTGCAAGGTGCCCGGTTGCAGCTTCCAGGTCGAGGTTTTGTACAAGGATGCCGGCCGTGCCATATGGCAAATGCGCAACACATTTTCCTGCTGGATCGATGAGGCTCGTGGCTGACTCCTGAAACGGTAATGCGTAGTTGACGCTTGCAAAGTATATGGTGTTTTCGATGCTACGCATCAGCATCGCCTTCTCGTAATACGGCGCCTCTGCTGCGCCCCACGTGGTTAATTGAACCCCTTGTTGCAGGCTACCGGTATGCTGCGGATGAAATACGATATGCGCCCCTTTGCGCGCTGCCCAGCGTACGGTTTCAGGGTATCGCCAGCCTTCATGACAAATGGCGATGCCAAATTTTAGTCCCCCTGTTTCGAACAGGTGCCGCTGCATTCCTGGTACGTAGTTGGCCTCTTCTGAAGGATCCAACTGGGTTTTAGCCTGAAAGCCAAGGGGCGCCCCCGTTGCATCAAACACATAAGCAACAATCTGATTACCTCTTGGCGTAAGTCGCTCCATGCCCATAATGGTGGCAAGCTGGAAGACTTTTGCCCAGTTGCGCACTTGATCGTATGCCCGGTCGTGTGCGGCCTGATCAAAATCGGGTACCTCAAAATCGAGGCCGCGCAATCCTGGGAGGTAGGCTTCCGGGAAGCAGATAAGTTGCACGTCCTGACGGGAAGCAGCTGACATCAAATCATGTACATGGCGTAGTCCGTCTTCAATAGAATGCGCTACTGTTGGCGACGCAAGGGCTATTTTCATGCAGTTCAGGTTGGGTTGATGTGTTAGTTGGCGGCAAGCCCGTGTTAAAGTAAAGCTACCGCAATGCGACAACAGCAGCAACAGGCAGGCGCGACAATTACACCTTAATTTATAATAACTCGCGCTATTGTAGTGATTGGTTAATTAATCGTTGGGTAGGCCGATACCTTTCACGTAAGTCATGTCCTGGTCAACCCTTTTTATTGTTGTTTAAGATGCGTTGTGTATCCTTAGTGTTAGCGCTATGCTGCCTCTTCTCCAGTGTCAGTGATCTTGTTGCGCAACTGGCACCGGGTGGTGTGGGGACGGGATTACAATTGTGGCTGAGAGCACAAGATTATCAGGTACAGACGCCGCCGGCAATATGGCAGCCACATGCCGGCGAATTGAATGCACCCATGCAGGAGAATCCCATGTGGATGCCGCTGCCCGGCGAGGCCGGCCGGCTGATCAATGGTAATCCGGTGGTTGCCTTTGATGGGGTGGATGATCATTTGCTTTTTCTTACCAATAGTTTTGATGCGTTGGTTGGTAATTTTGAAGCTTTCATTGTATACCATGTACCTGCGGCCGGCGGCGCGCTATTGGGTGGGCAAGATGGCGCTGATGTGCGGTTTTCGCTGGGCGCGGAGGGCCAGTTAATTACCGGGCGCGATACCCTTAGCCTTGTTGCTGATACAAGCACCCCGACCTTGTTACACGTACACCATTTTGGAACCCATTTGGCCGGCCGGATCAACGGCGCGGCATGGGACAGTGTCGCTGCATCTACATGGGATGCGATTACGGGCCCAGTTGCAATTGGACAGCAAGGCTTTTCAGGATTGTTACCACTGGAAGGAGGGATTGGCGAAGTAATCCTTTATAACCGACGCCTCGACGCCTTCGAAGCAGATCAGGTACAAACGTATCTGGCCGTCAAATACGGACTGACTATGGCGCGTAGCTACTACGCATCAGATAGTGCGCAGGTGTGGAGTCAGTTTGGTCATCCGGAAAATGCATTTAATGTAGCCGGCATTGGTAGGGATGATGCCGCAGGTTTGCTGCAAACTGCCTCTCGGTCTGTGTTGCCGGCAGCAATTGTAAGCATGCGGGCAACCGGAGCACTTCCCGATCTTGCCTATCTAATCTGGGGAAGTTCTGATAGTACGCTGAACGAACGGCCAGCCGTGATAAATGGCGAGCCGGTTAGTGTGTTGCGCCGGCAGTGGCATATCCACAAAAGAAAAGAACCCGGTCCGATTGAAGTGACGTTTGACTTGCGAGATGCAATCGTCAGCGGCGCTGTGTCGGCTGATTATTGGCTTGTGCTTGACCAGGACGAAGATCCTGCCAACGGCATACGGAGTGCGTATCCAGCAGCAGTTGTAGATTCCGATAGCATTGTTTTTTCAGGTCTTCACTTTGAAGATGATGACTTCATGAGCTTAATCACGCACAACCCGGGACGTAACATCATCAATGTAGCCTTGGCCACGGAAGCGCAGCCCCGGGAAGTGCAGTTGAATAGTGCATATCCCAATCCCTTTGTTTCACAAACCCGTATCCAGTACACCCTTCCTCGACCAAATCATACGCGAGTAAGGCTTATCGATTTGCTGGGGCGAACCGTTCGGGTGATGCAAGATAGTTGGCAGCCGGCTGGTATCTATACCTTATCCATCAACAGAGGCCAATTACCTGCGGGCGTTTACTATGTGCAACTAAAAGCAGGCCCTACCCAGATAGTGCGACAAGTTACCATTTTGCGATAAAAGTCCTGGATTGAAGGGGAATGCCCCAGCAAAACGGCAAATGATAAACCCTGGCAATAGTTGTGGTTGGCCTGACGGTTTAAGCAAGAGGTGTGGGCTGTCCTTGCAGGTTTGCGTGTACATGTCGCGTTGTGGGTAAGATTTACGTTTCCCTAGATACAAGCGGACTGCTTCTATCTGAATAGCGTTTAATGTACGGCGGATATACTACACAAAATGCCGCCCTCCGGTGAAAAAGGACAACAGCTGACCCCGTCCTGCTCATTGCGCCTGAGATAAAAAGGCCCCGGTACCGAAGAAACGTCGAGATTTTAGGTTAACGGCGGTACACAATACCTGTATCGCTGGAGTGCATCTCGAATCGTTTCTTCGGTACCGGGGCCTTTTCTCTATCTACTCTACTTGAGTCCGAGGCCCAGTACGTCTTTGCTATAGCGAACACTGCGTTCCAGTTCCGCCATCTGATACTGCTGGGTGGCCAATTGCCTGTCTTCGCCTTCAGCCGGCGTAAAGGGGGGGACACGGTAGCCACGGTTTGCCATACTTAGCCAGCGGCTGTATTCAACTGCCCGGATATCCCGGTATGGAGGCCAGAAGTCATCTGTATCAACGTTGAACGACCTGGCAAAGCCTGAAATAATCTCAAGCTGAACAGGTGCATTGGGGCACAATGTAGCATAGGCATCCATGTAGGCATGCCAATCGGTTAATCCTTCACCCACAGCCATCCACTGGACCGCTACACCGTTTCCTGCTTTCCATAACATGGAGTCCCTGATGCCGGTACATACGGCGTAGGGCGCAAGGATTTCGAGGTTGGTTTGCGGGTCTTCGAGCGTCCAGGTTGCATTGCCCGAGTCGAGTGTAGCACCTACAAAGTCGGGGCCTGCCCTTTCGATGAGTTCAGCAAGCATCCAGGCTTGCATGTCGCCGGCGTGGTTTTCAACGGCAATTTTGAGGCCGGCATCCAGTGCTTCACTGCGCACGCCCTGCAAAGTTTTTACGGTGTCGTCTATGCGCGCAGGCAGGCCGCCAGGGGTTGTCCGGTCTTCCATGCGTCCCTGGTAGCAGCGAACCACATCAGAGCCCACAGCTTTGGCAACCCGGATGGCGAGTTTGAGGTGCGTCGTTGCGTCGCCATATTTGTCGTTAAATGCCGTGGATGAGCCACAAATGCCACCGGTGCCAGCCTGTATCTCAAGACCCAGGTCTGATGCCTGCTGGCGAATGTCTTTGAGATAAGCATCGTCGTGGCTCTCATAGACATCGAGGTCGGAAAACAGGATGGTATCTACAACCAGTGAACTTGCATACTCCAGCAAACGCGGTGCTTTCCAGCCCAATGCGCGGATGGAGAAGTTATCGAAGCCCAACTTCAGGTTGCGTTTAACGGCCGGCAGGGGAGATGCTGCAATCAGGCTGGTTGATGTCGGGGCTGCGGCGATTCCGGCGCCGGCAGCAATGGATGTTTTGATAAAATCTCGACGCGTATGCATAACAGGTTGTGCTACAAAGGCATTTGGGGGTTATTAGAAGATAGAATCTTCGTCCGTGTGGAAGCTAACAATCAAATAGCAGAAAATACAACAATAACCGCTGTTTAGAGCTTTACATCCTTTACAAACCTTTTTCATGATCTTAACCACATGGCACGCGAATTTTCCCACCTTACATTGATTTCCCATGTTTTGGCATGCGGGGAAGTCAGCGGCCTCCAGTAGGCCTGCTGAACACAGCCCCGCGTAATTTATAGGCATGTTGTTACGTTATCTATAAATCAGACAACTTGCCATCTGCCATCTATAAAACACCCTATGATGTACACCCCGATTTCCCACCTAAACGGACGACTGCTTGCAGCCCTTGTGCTTGCATTTGTCTTTCTAATTCCCCCCACAGTTGTCGACGTAAGCGCGCAAAGCGGCACGTTCTTCAACCAGCGTGATGATACCTATCCGTTGTTGGGCCTGCGTCGTGCAAAAGAAGCGTTTGATACACAGAAAGTGGAGTATGAGCGTCAGAAAGGGTTGCATGATAAACAGTTGATCTCGGAAGCAGCGCTGGAACAGGCGTTCCGAAATTACTCCGAAGCCGAAGTGAATTTTCAGCAGTCGCTGCTGGCGGTGATTTTTGAGCAGCAGTATATCGTTGTCTCCCGTGCGGTTAAATACCAGAAAGACAACCGCAAAAAGGGAGTTCGGCTCACCCTTGAAAATGCATCCAAAGGAAGCGGCGAATACGAGAAGCTGATTGGTATCGATGATTCTTTGTTTACGTTGCTGAAGCCGGATGTGGTTAATAACATTTATATTTCATTGCTCAACGATGATAACGCCATCATCAGCCAGCCGTATGAAAGAAAAATAGACCAGTTGCTTTACGGCAAGCCAAAAACGGTCAATTTTGAATTGTTGCAAGAATTGGACGCCGTTACGGTGAGTCTGATTTACGGCAATGGCTCACAGCAGAGCCGCAAAATCTATCTACAGAAAGACGACTCTGAAAATATTGCGTCGATTAAGCCTGAGCAGTTTTCTCAGGAAGTGGAGTTGAGTGGCAATACGGATTACCGGATGTCGCTCGAGCTGTTCAGCAGTGATGCAAACACGTTCAAGCTCGAAGCTGTTAACCTGCCTTCTGAGATCAACCGCTATTTTGTTGATCCGGCTACAGACAACCGGTTGAGCCAATTCCAGTTTACAGAAGGCGTGAATACGCGGGAAGCAGCTTTGCGTATTTTCTTGCCTGAGCGTCCAACAGATAACGTCAAAATTGACGAAGGCCTGACCTTTTTCGCAATTTCGATTCCCAGAGAGCGAATTGAGGAAATTGGCGACGTAAGCCGGCGCCAGATGACGGAGGAAGAGATTCAGGCCCTCAACGTAGGATATGCCAAGCTTGAACTGGTGCCGCGTGGCATCGGTGAGATCCTTGTGCGGGCGCCCCTGCTTTCGTTTACCATCAAACCTGATGAAGAGGTGGTGGTAAACCTGGAAGTTGTCAACGAAGGGACACGTAGCCTGAATAATGTGCGCGTTGAAGCAGATCCGCCGCTGAACTGGACGGATACCATCAGCCCAGAAGTTATTCAGTCGCTCGACATTAATGAGGAGCAGCAGATACAGCTCCGTTTCAAGCCGGCGCCCAATGTTGCGCCCGGTCGCTATGAGGTGCGTGTACAAACGACCTCGCTTTCAGACGATTTGCCGATTCGCGGAGAGGACAAAACAATTTCGATTCAGATAGAAGCTGAAGCAAATGTGTTTGGCACCCTCATCGTGGTACTGTTGATTATTGGGCTTGTACTGGCCATTATCATCTTCGGTATCCGACTCTCCCGCAGGTAATAAAAAACGTAGTAAACAGAGATAGACCATGGAAACATCAACGCAAGCCAACGGCCATGCCATGTTGGAAGCCGACCAGCTATCCAAACGGTATGAAGACGGCCATCTGGCGCTGGATAGCCTTAACCTGACTGTAAACGCCGGCGAGGTATATGCCATGCTCGGTGGTAACGGCGCTGGCAAAACCACGGCGATCAACCTGTTTCTCAATTTTATTGAGCCGACTTCAGGAGAAGCGCGGGTGGATGGCATTGTTACCCATAAAGAACCCCTGCTTGCCAAGCAGAAAATTGCCTACGTCTCGGAAAATGTAATGCTTTACCCCAACTTTACGGCATTGCAAAATCTGGACTTTTTTGTCAAGCTGGGCGGTAAAACGAACTACACCAAGGACGATTATCGACGTGTGCTTTTGCGGGTAGGCCTCCAGGAGGAAGCCCATAACAGGCGGCTCAAGGGATTTTCAAAAGGGATGCGCCAGAAATGCGGTATTGCCATCGCTATTCTGAAAGATGCCCGGGCCATTTTGCTGGACGAGCCTACAAGTGGTCTGGATCCGAAAGCCGCTTTTGAGTTTACCAAACTCATTCTTTCCCTCCGTGAAGAAGGAAAAGCGATTCTTATGTCTACGCACGACATTTTTCGGGCTAAAGACATCGCCGACATTGTGGGCATCATGAACCTGGGCAAGCTGGTGATGCAGCGGACGAAAGAGGAAATTGCCGGCGAAGATCTCGAAAAACTGTACGTCGAATACATGGCCGGCTATATGGACCAGGCCGCGTAAATCCCTACGGATTTACTTTCAAAAAAACGCAGCACAACAAACATCATGTTAAAACTTCTTGTCGAAAAAGAACTGCGCGACATAGTCAGTTCGACAAAGTTCACCATCACCTTTGCGGTATGTGCCGTGCTTATCCTGCTTGCTTTTTATGTAGGTGCACGCAACTACCAGGTAAGCATGAACGAGTATGAGGCAGCGCAAGCTGAGAACCTCAAGCAGATGCAGGAGCTTACCAGTTGGAACGACATCGAACACCGGATTTTCCTGAAGCCACAGCCATTGGCAGCGCTGGTGTCTGGTGTGTCGAATGACATTGGGCGAAACCTTGAGGTGGAAACCCGTGGTGAATTGCGCACCGAAAACAGCAGATTCAGCGAAGATCCGCTCTTTGCCGTTTTCCGATTCCTCGACCTGGAGTTCATATTTACAGTGGTGTTGTCCCTGTTTGCAATTTTGTTCGGGTATGATGCTGTAAACGGAGAGAAAGAGCGTGGCACGTTGCGGCTCTCTTTTTCAAACTCCGTTCCGCGAGACAAATACATTTTGGGCAAAATTATCGGATCGTTCCTGGCGCTGGTTGTACCGTTGTTGGTTGCAATATTGCTCGGTTTCCTGTTGTTACCGCTGTTTGGGGTGCCGATGACGGGCGATCTCTGGATGCGACTTGGCCTGATTGTGCTGTCTGGCCTGTTGTATTTCAGCGTCTTCCTCACGCTTTCCGTGTTTATCTCTGCGATGACAGAGCATTCATCCAGCTCATTCCTGATGTTGCTTGTAGCCTGGATTTTTGCCGTGCTTATTATCCCGAGAACAGCTGTGTTGTTGTCTGGCCGCGCGGTTGATGTGCCATCGATGGACCAGATCAACTTCGAGAAATCTGCTTTTGAAGACCAGCTTTGGCAGGAAGACCGGAAGAAGATGGACGAATTCTGGCGTTCCAATCCGTCGAACCCGTCAGAATCGCGCGAGCAGCGGATGATGCAGTTCCGTACGTTTATGACCGAACTGGCAGACGCCCGGGATGAAGAAGAACGCAAATTTGCAGAGCAATTGAACGAGGACAGGAGGAACCGGGAAAATGTACAGCAACGGGTAGCACTCAATATTGCACGGATTTCGCCGGCAGCCTCTTTCTCGTTGGCATCCGCCGACCTGGCGGGCACATCGCTGGAACTGAAACGCCGCTTTCAGGAAACCGCAGATGACTACCAGGTAAATTATGCAGAGTTTATAAATGAGAAAACAGGCGGCCTGGGCGGCGGCTGGTGGTCTCGTGGCGGGGGAGAAACCCAGAGTGAAGCCATCGACCCGTATGAGTTGCCGGCGTACACCTTTGAAGAGCCGCCGGCTTCAGAACTTGTGTCGGGGGCACTTCCCGATATCGGGATCCTTGTCATGTTTAACCTGCTCTTTTTTGTTGGCGCATTTGTGGCCTTCCTCAAATACGACGTGCGGTAGCGGTATCCTCCTTATTCATCTGGGTAGCTGCCGGCTACGCGTTTAAAGTTCCAAGACCATGTTTAGCATTCTATTTGAAAAAGAACTCAAGTCGATTTTTCTGAGCCCCAAGTTTTTTGCAACATTCGGGGTTTGCTCTCTACTCATCCTGCTGAGCGTTTTTGTGGGTATCCAGGAATACAACAACGAGCAAGAGCAATATGAAACTGCGCTGCGGCTCGCCGAACAGCAAATTATGCAGGAAGATTCCTGGTGGGGCATTGACAATGTTGTGTTCCGCCAGCCGCAGCCTATGCAGATTTTTGTATCTGGTGTCAACAACGATATCGGACGAAGTGCAGAAATTAACACCTGGGTTGAGCCCAAATTGGAGCGGAGCAACTACGCAGATGACACCCTGTTTGCCGTATTCCGGTTTATTGATCTGACCTTCATCGTGCAGGTTGTGCTGTCGTTGTTTGCGATCCTGTTTACTTACAATAGCATCAATGGTGAACGTGAATCGGGCACCCTCAAGCTGGCGCTTTCCAATGCTGTGCCGCGTGCGCAGTATGTGCTTGCCAAGTTTGCCGGCTCCTGGATCGGGCTAACCATTCCGCTAATGATACCCATATTGCTCGGGGTGCTCCTGGTCATGGTGCTTGGCATACCGATGGATTCTGGCGATTGGGCGCGCCTAGGTACGTTGGTTGGATCCTCTGTCTTATACTTTACTTTCTTCATCGCCTTTGGCCTTTTTGTGTCTTCCATTACCAAAAGGTCTTCGGTCTCCTTTTTGATTTTATTGGTAGCCTGGGTTGCACTGGTGCTCATCGTGCCGCGTGCTGCAACAATGGCCGCCGGCCAGATTGTACCTGTTACCAGTGTAGCAGAAATTGAAAGCCAGAAAGACCGTTTTCGTACAGACCGCTGGAATGCCTACCGCGTCATAAGGCGGGATATGCGGGAAGAACGCGAAGCAGCTATGTCTGGCATGACGCGTGAGGAACGTGATCAGTACCAGCAGGCGAATCAACAATCCTGGCAGACCGAAGAACGCACGGCACGTGATACACTCGAAGACGAGATCAACGAGTTCTCGCGCAAAGTTGATGAAGAGCTGCGCAACCAGAAAACAACGCAGGAGCGGATGGCCTTTACCCTGTCCCGGTTCTCGCCAGCCTCAGCCTACAAGCTGACCGCCATGCAAATGGCAAATACGGGTACGGAGTTGAAAAGCGAGTACGAGGATGCCATGAAAGCGTACCGCACAAGTTTTTCGCAGTTTGTGGAAGCCAAGCGGGAAGAAGAGCGCAAAAAGAATGCTGGCCAAGGTGGATTTGGGCGAAACAGAAACCAGGAACAGGAACCCCTGGATTTGGCTGAATTACCCCGATTTGAAGCCCCTGCTCAAGAATATGCTGAAGCTATTGCACCAAGCATCATCGATTTCGGACTGTTGAGCCTGTTTTCGATTGCAGCTTTTGGTGGCGCATTCGTTTCTTTCATCCGATATGATGTTCGATAAGGTAGCCACCTGATTAGTCCACCAAGTAGATTGCGCGTGTTTTGCGTTATCCTCCAAACAGAATGTAAGTAGCTGCCTATAGCCCGGCGAGATAGATGACCGGGATTTAGGTATGTTGTGGTTGAGATGTTTATGAAAGAACTGAAAGGAGTCTGCACGTTTGTGTTGCTGTTTCTTTGTTGCGGCATTACACAGGCATGGGGGCAAACGGCTTCTGTCCGCGGTATCGTTACTGCCGCAAGCGATGGATTGCCGCTACAGGGCGTTAACGTGGTTTTGCGCCACGATAATGGAACGTTCTATGGTGGGGTGACGGATGGTGATGGTGTGTATGCAATTACGCGGGTCACGCCTGGTGTGTATGCCATGCAAGTCTCATTTATTGGCTTTCAAACGATCAGTTTGGAAGTTATTATGGCCGCTGAGGATACGCAGATTCTCAATTTTGAACTTGAGGAAGGAGCAGCGGAACTGGATGAGGTACTGATAGAAACAGAGCGTACAACAGGAGCAACCCGTGTGACTGCCGGCCTGCAGTCAGTAAAAGCAGAGGATCTTGAATTGGTGCCTGCACCAGACATCACAGCTGACCTCGCGAATTACCTCTCAACCTTGCCTGGTGTGATCTCAACAGGAGACCGGGGCGGCCAGTTTTTTATTCGAGGGGGTGAACCTGCGCATAACGTAGCCCTGCTTGATGGCATGTACGTTTACCAGCCCTTTCACATCCTGGGTTTCTATTCTGCGTTTTCCGCTGACGTCCTTAACCAGGCTGATATCCATGCCGGCGGTTACGGCGCAGACTACTCCGGACGCGTGTCTGCCATCATGGACATCAAAACACGCAATGGCAATAAAAAAGAATTCGAAAGATCGGTTTCTATTGCCCCATTTGTGAATGCTGTGCGGTTGGAAGGGCCCCTCATTAAAAATCGTATCTCATTCCTTGGCTCGCTGCGGCAGTCGGTGATAGACAAAATTGCATCGCAATATGTTGGGCAGGAACTGCCGTATAAGTTTGGCGACTTTTTTGGCAAATTGCACGTCGATATCAATGCCAATAACCAGTTCTCCTTTACTGCATTGCGGACCTACGACAGGGGCGCACTCGCAAACCAGGACCAGGTAAGCCGGGACGAAGTCCGATGGAACAACACGGTGATGGGTGGTCGATACCTGGTGTTGCCTAAGAATTCTCCGGTACGTGGTGAAATCCTCTTTTCTGTATCGCGCCTGGATTCTGAGTTGGGGCCGCGAAGCGCGCCAACACGCGTCTCCAAAATTGATAACTTCAATGCAGCGATCAATATCACCAACTACGCCGGCCTTTCTGAATTCAAATACGGCGGGTACCTCCGCACCGCCGAAGTATCATCGCAGTTGGGTGGCCTCTATCAAAACTTCAGTCAGTCTGAAGACCGACTGCCCAAGGTCGGCCTATACTTTGAGCCCGACATTTATATGGGCAAGGGGCTTCGTATTCGCCCCGGTCTGACCTACATGTTCTTTGATTCGTTCAATATTCTGGAGCCCCGCTTCAGGTTTGTCCTGGATCTTGGCAAAGGGCAGCTGAGTGGTGCAACGGGTTTGTACCACCAGGAAGTTGTCGGACTCAATGACCGGCGCGATGCTACCAACGTATTTACAGCATGGGTAGGGCCGCCATTAGACGACCTGACCAAGGCTGAGCATTACATCCTCGGATACCAGTACACGGTTAACGAAAGCCTGGAGTTTTCAGTAGAGGGTTACTACAAAAACTTGCGCAACCTGTACATCTCCGAATGGACCGCATTCCCGCGCCTTACCACCAGTCTTCAGAAAGCTTCCGGGAAGGTCCAGGGACTCGATTTACGCGTTGAATTCCGGGCAGATAATTTTTACAGCTATGTGACCTATGGGATTTCTTCTGTAGAGTACAAGGCACGGCAGGAGTCGCTGGAGTTGTGGTTTGGCAGCCCGGAAATTACGTTTCGTCCGCCCCACGATCGCCGGCACCAGGTCAATGCACTCATGAACTGGAAAGTAAGCGACTTTAACATCAACATGCGCTGGAATTTTGGTTCAGGGTTGCCTTATAACCAGGTGCGCGGTTTTGACCAGTTCCTGTTGCTCGATGGCAACGTTGACGTGAGCGAGGAGCCTGGCGATTTGCGGGTCATTTATGATCGACCTTACGGCGGGGTGCTGCCAACGTACCACCGACTGGATTTTTCAGTGGACCGACAGTTTCCTTTTGAAGGAGGCTTCTTCGCGATCCAGGCTGGTATTGTGAATGTGTATGATCGGGCGAATATCTTCTCCCTCGACCTGTTTACACTGGAACGCACCAACCAGCTGCCTTTTATCCCCACCCTTGGTCTGAAAATTGAATTTTAAACGATATGCTGCGTTTTAAAGCAATAATGAAGGTCAGGCATCTGGTTGTAGCCCTCCTGTTTGCCGGCTTGTTCGCTGGATGCGAAGAGGATCCCAATCCTTTGATTGGTGAAGACCAGCCGTTTACTGTGTATGGTTTTTTTAATCCAAAGGCCAACCGGCAACTTGTTCGGGTCATTCCTGTTGCCAACGTTATCGATCAGGTTGGTGTAGGCGCTGATCAGGCTACCGTCCGATCAATTGATGTTGCGTCGGGTGACGTACGGGTCTGGAAAGATTCCCTGGTTACTTTTTCTGATGAAAGTACCGGTATTGTTTTCTTTTCCGACTTTACGCCTGAGCATGAAGCAGCGTATCGCCTCGAAGTGATTCGCAACGATGGTGCAACCTCCAGTGTAGAGGTCACCGTGCCACGCGACATCACGATACGCCGCGAGCCGGGTACAAATCCGCTTATCCCTGAATTCATTCTTGAAGGAGAGTTGCCTAATTTTGTGCAGGTTGCAGTAAAATACCGCACTGCTGCATTACAGCCGCAGAAGCCCGTGGTGCTTGAGCCCGTCCAGTTTCCTGTAAACGTGTCGTACAAAGGTCTGGAAGAACGTGCCGGGGATGATTGGAGGTACCGGATCGACTATCGCGAAGACCTTGCGCAGATCAGGGAAGCATTTAGTAATGCCTGTTTGACTACAGAGTACATTGCCGTACGATCTATTCAGCTTGAGTTTTTTGTGGGTGACAATGCTTGGGTGCCACCAGGTGGTGAGTTTGACCCGGAATTGCTTGTGCAGCCGCAATTGTTTTCAAATATAGAGAATGGTTTCGGGTACTTCGGCGCCGGCTACGTGGTTGACTTTAACGTATTACCCACAACCCCTATACTGCAAACCGTAGGTTTTATCTTTGATCCACCTTGTACAGACATGACGCCCCTTACAGATCCTTCCTGTCAGCTGTTTGAAGGGTGTTTTGACGGTGTGATGTAGTTATTCGGCCCCACCTTCCTCTTTGTATCCCTGTATCGCTCTGAACAGGAAAGCTTTGGCTTTAAACCAGTCGCGGTCTATCGTGCGTTTGGTTACCTGTAGAACGCGTGCCGTTTCCTCAATGGAGAGGCCAGAGAAAAACCGCAACTCTACCACTTTGCCCAGGCGTTCGTTCAACGCAGAAAGTTGCGTGAGCGCTTTGTCGAGGTCAAGAATCTCAACAATTTCAGTGTCTACCATGATGGTGGCGCGCTCTGCCTGGCTAAGCGATGTTGGCTTGGAGTGCCCGCCGCGTCGTTCTGCATATTGCCGGCGCGCATAGTCGACGAGAATCTGGCGCATAGCGCGCGCAGCGGTAGCAAAGAAATGCGCGTCGTCGTTCCAGCGGTCGGGATCGTGTTTGTTGAGCTTGATATAAGCTTCGTGTACGAGGGCTACAGTATCGATGGTTTGTCCGGTGCGGTACCGGCGCAGTTGTTTCTGTGCGATGACAACGAGTTCATCGTATACAATATGAAACGGCCGATCTGAAGGCGTTATTTTGTCCCGATTTGACTCTTCACTTTCCATTTGCTGCTGATCGTATCAGTTCATTTTGCGCCGGCGAAGCGAGGAAATAAAGATAGGCTTAAATACGAAGGATGCAATACTTTTTTCCCAATTCGCAGGGTAATTTATGGATACATGCCTTTTTAAATGTCGCTTATTCGGTTGATGCTACGTTGTAGTAGATGAGTTGCACAAACCCACTTCAGGCGGCCCCGGTAGGCATAGCAGGTGTTGCAAAGGTTGTCCAACTCTTCTGTGTCCTTTGCATACAACAAGAACGGTCATGAATCTGGATTATTCTGGTCTATTTCACCGAATTAACAGAAGCGAGGCAGCAATTAACAAAACAATTGCTGCTTACAAAGCCGGCATTCCCTGCGCAAAAGAAGATTGGCCCTTTCTCGTGGCCCAGGTGTGGGACCACATCCGGCTACATTTCAATGATGCTAACACCAACGTGTCCCAGGTATTGGATGAACATAACATACACACGAATACGTTTCAGGGCGTTTTTAGGAGTTATACGGGCTGGACTGTGAAAGGCATTATTGTCTATCACCGCATTGAAGTTGCCAAGCAATTGCTTGAGGGTGGCGAGTTGATGGTTAACGAAGTGGCCCGTGGTGTGGGTTATGCCGGCACGGTGTCTTTCAACCGGATGTTCAAAAAGGTTGTAGGGGAGACGCCAACGGGATATAAAAAACTCAAGCAGGATATCTGGCTGAACTAGCGCGGGTTATTACCCAACAAACTTATAGCCCAACCCATGTACGGTGAGGATGTATTGCGGCCGGCGTGCGTTGGGCTCCAGTTTTTGCCGCAGCCATGCAACGTGTACGTCAATGGTACGGGTAGAAGGCAAGGCATCGTAGCCCCAAACTTCATTGAGCAGTTCATCCCGCGACAGCGTAGCGCCTTTATGCTCTGCAAAGTAGCGCAGCAGTTGAAACTCTTTTGCTGACAGTTCCAGCAAATTACCCTCACGTTTCACTTCAGCTTTCCTGAAATCGATGTTAACATCGCCAAAACTGTACGAGTCTATCTGGTCCTGCTGAATATTTTGGGTTTGCGTACGGCGCAGCAATGCCTCAATACGGGCCATGAGTTCTGGCATTTCGAAGGGTTTGGTCAGGTAGTCGTCTGCGCCCAACTTGAGCCCGACAACCTTGTCTACAACCTGCCCTTTTGCTGTAAGCATCATGATGGGTGTCTGAATATCCTGCTTGCGCAATTCCTGACAAATATCCAATCCACTTTTCCCGGGCAGCATTACGTCGAGAATGTACAGGTCAAACGCTTCACCCGTTGCGCGTTGCATACCAGAATCACCTGTGGATTCCGTCACAACCTCGTACCCTTCGCTCTCCAGCCGATCCGTAAGGGTGAGGATCAGACCCGGTTCATCTTCTACGAGCAGGATGCGTTTGTTCATTTAATTATTGGTCTATTTCAAGGGGAGGTGTAGGGTGAACGTAGTGCCACCCGCAGGGCGCGACATGACAGATACGCGTCCATTGTGCGCTTCCATTGTTTTTTTGACGATACTCAACCCAATGCCGTTGCCTTTTATCTGAGCAGCGCGAACTGCCGGCCCACGGAAGAAATCTTCAAAAATATGTGGCAGGTCATCCTGGGGGATGCCGATCCCTTTGTCTGAAACACTAACCTGGATTTCTGAGCCTTTGCCATTTTTATGGACTGCGGTGTAAACACCAAGCCAGCGGTTGCCATTACTGTATTTGATGGCATTGTGAATAAGGTTGCAGAGGGCCGCATGCAGGGATCGTTTATCGCCTTCAACCGGAGGCAGGTGATCTGCAACCGACAGGTCTACCTCAAAGTTTTTGGTTTCTATAGACTCTTTACACGCATCAAGAGCATTGTGCACCAGGTCCGGTACGAGCATGGATTCGCGTTTGAAGGTTTTGTCGGGAGACAGCACGCCGGCCAGCTCCAGAATTTGCTCAACCATATCGGTTAAACGTGTGGCTTCTTTGCGAATCAGATGCCCATATTTCTGCATGCGATCGGGTTCGCTTACCACGCCATCAGCAAGATTGTCTGCAGCAGATTTGATTACAGAAAGCGGGGTGCGTAATTCGTGGGACACCCCGGTGACAAAACCCATTTGCCGGTCTGCCAGCCATTGTGCTTTCCGGGTTGAGATGTAAATGACTACTATTGCAAACCCGAGAATCAGCAAAATACCAAAACTCAGCCCCAGGTTGCGCCAGCGGTTTGCTGCAACGGATGCTTCCAGTGAACCAGTTTTATGTCGCAACCGCAAAAGCCAGGCATTCGCGGGGCTGGGATTTATGGTGGTTCTGGATGCGGTTGATGTGGCTGGTGTGGAGGCTGAAGGTGTTGCGGATGCCGTTTGTGTAAGGTTGGTCAGTGCAACCAGCAAATCCTCTGCAGTCAGGTCGCCTTTGTAGTCGTCTTCCTGGGCCAGCCTGATGATGGCCTGCAGCGGGAAGTCTGTATACAGCTCCGGTGATTCCACTACAAAGCTGTCCCGAATGGCCGGCTGCCAGGCCCTGCTTACCTGCCCGAAAAGCGAATCGGCCACCATTTGGTCGCGTTCGATTAGCGATGCATAGCCAAAGGCAAGGCGGGAAGCAGACGGGAATCTGTTCCACCGGAGTCTGCCAACACTTGCTTCGGCGTCAGGGGTGTCAAATTGTTCAAGCTGTAGTGTGGAGTCAGACTGGTATAGAATGTTGGGCGGATCGCTTGCACTGATAATCATCAGATCAACGTCATCTGCCACATTGAAAAACTCATCCTGCAGCTCAGGGAAAAAGGTCTCAGCAAGAAACGCTTTGTTTAGTGTGAGGAGCGTGTGGCCGGCGCGGCCGCTACTGGTTGCATTCAGGTTGGCGAGTAGCTCAGGGGACGAAAGCTCATCATCGATCGAAACAGGAATGGGAATGGCCGGTGTTTCAGCCATCAGTTTGGCACTACGGTACGCAAACTCGTCATCGCTCAACGTATCTGGCGCTGATTGCGGGTTGTATGCTTCTATTTGGCGTTGATTACGTTCGATGAAGTAGGCTTTCCAGCCCGTCAGATGTGCCGGCCAGGGCTCCATTTCCAATTTGCCATCTGCCGGCTCAAAGCGGTACAGGCAAAGCTCCTGGTTGTCATCGTAATCAACCCAGTAAATTTGCTCAATCAGGTCAGGGCGGGCGACGCGGGAGGACCAATATTGATAGTTGAGGCTTAACTCTCGCGAAATTTGTTCGAGAGAACCAGTAAAGCTCACGCGGAATGCAAATTGCGCCGGCGACAATTCCTGGTTCACCGCTTCGCTGAACAGTTCAGCGCTTGTTTGCATGTTAGACCGTAGGCGCTCGACCTCGTTGTCGCTTAACTGGCCAATCCAGTGGTATTGCAGGAAAGCCAGGATAGGGAGCAATGCGATCAGGCCGATGATGACCAGAAGCATCAACTTGTTGCGGCGGATGTCTTGCATAGGAATGATCGCTTCGTCAGGGACTGAACTTGCACAGGAATGGGGCCGGCAACTTAAGCCAAAATCCTGAATGTTGAGATAAAGTTGCTACGGAAGCTGTAATATCCTGTTTCTCGGCGGAATTTGAATTTACATCCTTAACAAAGCTTTAACGCGCGCCCTGTTACTTTTTAGAGAAGCGTGTGTAAGAGGGCTGTTAAAAAAATCGTACTTTAGTGCAGCAAGTATAGCTGTTATCAGAATATTTACCCCTTGCATGGAGCGAAAAACCAAAATTGTATCTACGCTGGGTCCTGCATCTTCGGATATGGATACCATCATCGGCCTGCTTGAAGCCGGCGTCAATGTTTTCCGGATGAACTTTTCTCACGGGACACACGACGAGCACCGCGAACGGATCATCTATGCAAGGGACGCTGCCCGGAAGTTGGGCAAAGAGATTGCAATCCTGCAGGACCTGCAAGGCCCGAAAATCAGGGTAGGCGAGGTTGAAAATGGTGCTATTCTGCTGCACAAAGGCAGTCAGCTTGTACTCACTACACAGGAAGCTGAGGCCTACGAGCCAGGCACTGTGTTTGTGAGTTACCCGACGTTGCCAGAAGATGTTGAGTTGGGCGGACGCATCCTGCTTGACGATGGCCTATTGGAATTGAAGGTGCTTGATACAACCGCGCACGATGTTATTACAGAAGTGGTTGTTGGGGGGCCGTTGCGGTCGCGAAAGGGGGTGAACCTGCCCCATCTGCGGGCTTCGATGCCGGCGTTGACCGAGAAAGACCTCGCGGATCTGGAGTTTGGGCTTTCCATGGAAGTAGATCTTATTGCGCTGTCTTTTGTGCGCGATGAGTCGGATGTGGAGGATCTTGTCCAGCGAATACGCAATTCGGGCAAGCAAATCAGTGTGATTGCAAAAATTGAAAAGCCGGAAGCGGTCCGTAAAATCGACCAGATCCTTGATCAGGCAGACGGTATCATGGTAGCCCGCGGTGACCTGGGTATCGAAATGCCCATGGAAATGGTGCCCGGTACGCAAAAGCGCATTATTCTGAAGTGCCGGCAGGCAGCAAAGCCAGTGATCACTGCAACGCAGATGCTCGAAAGTATGATCGAGAACCCGCGTCCAACCCGCGCTGAAGCCAGTGATGTGGCAAATGCAGTACTTGACGGCAGTGACGCCCTGATGCTGTCGGGGGAAACAGCCGTGGGTAAACACCCAATTCGGGTAGTTGAGGCTATGGATAGCATCATTCGCGAAGCTGAACGGCAGGAATTGGATCATTCCCTGGGTGCAAATGCTGACTGGGTATCAGATTCCCTTACAGATGCCATTTCCTATAATGCGTACGAAGTAGCAGAACGGGTTGGTGCACGCGCCATTGCTTGCCTTACCAGTTCGGGTACCACTGCGCGTTCTATTGCAAGGCATCGCCCTAATACCCCCATCTTTGCCTTTACAAACCACGCAAATGTTGTACAGCAATTGGCACTCACATGGGGAACAAATGGCTTTGCAATTCCTTTTCAACGAGATACGGATGGCGGTGTAAAGCTGGTCCTTGAGATTTTGAAATCTAAAGGATTGGTAAACTCGGGTGACCGGGTTGTGATTACCGCCGGTATGCCACTCCCTGCCAGAGGGCGTACCAATATGATTCAAGTTAGCCAGGTTGATTAAACGCTATACGAAACACACTGCTACCACCTCAAGCATAAGCTGACAACCTAATAGCTGCAGATTCAATGCTGTTTCGTGCATTTTCATACTGTTTGATCCTGTTCGTCCTCTCTGGATGCAACCGGGGTGGATTCGTGGGCAAGCGCCTCGATAATTTTACCGCCTATTACAATACTTTCTATAACGCGAAGAAGGAATACCGTACAGGTATCAAAGCCATCGAGCGTGCGGGCGATAATAATATCAACCGCAACGTCTACCTTTCTGTTTTCCTGACGCCCGAGCGGGTAAGCAGTCAGAATAACTTTGACGAGGCAATCCTGAAAAGCGCTGATGTGCTGCGAGAGAACCCGAATTCCAAATGGGTGGATGATGCGCTGCTCCTAATTGGCCAGTCCTATTTCTATCTCAAAAATTATGTAGGTGCTGAGCAGAAATTCCAGGAAGTGATGGACCTGGGAGGCGAATTGGAAGACGAAGCGCGTTTCTGGCTCGCCCGAACCCTGATTGCCAGTAATACCTACTCCCGTGCTGCAGACCACCTCGAGGTTAGCCTGAATCGGGAAGGGTTGTCGAAAAAGTGGCAGCCTTACCTGAGTATGCTGCTTGCTGAACTTTATGTCAAGCAGGAAGCCTGGGCTGATGCGATAACAGCGCTGGAAGGTAGCATCGAGCGAATGAAAGACAAGCGGCTCGCCAGTCGTGCGCAATTTTTACTTGGGCAGATTTATGAAACGCTTGAACAGTATGGCAATGCTGCCCAGTCTTTTGCAAAAGTACTAAAGTACAAACCTGATTATTCGCTGGTTTACGCCGCGCAGCTGAGCCGAATCCGCATTGAAGGGTTTCATGGGGACAAAGAGCTTGCGATGCGCTTGCTCCGAGGCATGGAGCGGGATGATAAAAATTTTGAAAGCCGCGCGGAGATGATGTATTACCGCGGCCGCATTATCCAGGAAATGGGCCGGCCCGAAGAAGCGTATGATGTGTACGATGCCCTACTCTTTACAGATGACCGTACCCTGAATGCAAGCACCATGCGCGGACCAATACACTATGCATTGGGAGAGTTGTATCGGGATTCGTACAGCGATTTCTCCTACGCTGCTGCACACTTTGATACATCAAAAACTGGTATGGCAACGGCGTTACGCTCGGGTATTAGCAGTACAGCCATCCAGAATTTGCAGTATGCACCCGAAGCGGTGACCGATGCAGATCGTCAGGCAGAAGTATTTGGCAGCTTTGCTGATGTATATGATGAAATTGCACATCTCGACTCGTTGCTTTACCTCAGCGATATGGACGAGGAGTCATTTGATGCCTTTATACTGGAGTTGAGAAAGCAGCGGGCTGCTGAAATGGCCGAAGAGCAGCGCGAAATAGCCCGCCGGCAAGCAGAACAAGGCTTTCGCAATATTTCGACTGCTGGTGGGTTACAGGAAGGCAAAGTGATTGACGGGCCTTATAGCGGCACCGGCGACAAAGAATCGGGTTTTCTATTCTATAAAGACCAGATCCAGGTGCAGGAAAGCCGGATTTCGTTTATCACCCTTTGGGGAGACCGGCCCCATGTGCCAAACTGGCGCCGGCTCGATGCCATTCAGGGTGCAAACAGCGTTGTGGCCGCTGATGATACGTCTGCCGTTGAAGGAACGCAGCGCGTCGTGGACCTGATTGATGAAGAGTTTCTGCCCGTTGTAGATTATTCTGATGTACCCCGTACGCCAGAACATGTAGCGGAAGTAGAGGAAGATTTGGCGCTTGTGCGCTATGAATTGGCCAACGTGTTATTCTTATCCATGGAGCGTCCGGATTCTGCTGCTGCATGGTATCGCCTCGTGATTGACGAAGCCCATCATACCTCCGTCGCACAGCGCGCTTTTTATGCACTTGCTGAAGTGCAGCGCGCCCTCGGGGATGAAGAAGCAGCCTCCCGGTTATACCAGGAGGTTGTAGCAAATTACCCGGACTCCGATTTTGCAAACCAGGCACGCGAACGCCTTGGTTTGGCGCCTGTAGCTGCCGTTGAAACGGATACCCTTGCCCTTGCTGAAATTGCATACGCTAGTGCCTATGACAGGTGGCAGGAGCAAGATTACGAGCAAGCCGTCTCTGAGATGGTGTTGCTGGCTTCAAACTATGAAGTTTCTGAGGTTGCGCCGCGTGCCTTGCTGGCAACCGGCTCTATTTACCTGGAATGGGCAGATCGCGCGCAACTGGATGTCCGCGCCCTGCCATTGCCATTGGTGCCCGATTCTTTGCTCTGGTCGCATGGGATGGTTGACACAACCTCTGTATTGACAGCACCTGTCGATGCGGCAGATGATGTGCAGCCATTTGCCGGCGTTGATACCTCAAATCCGGCTTTTCTTGGCGGCGGCAGATTGGTACTTGAGGCTGATTCACTCCAGCAGGAATCTGAGCGGTTATACGAGATGTCAGATTCACTCTATGTTTTATCTGATAGTTATTACGGCCAGGATGACAAACAAACCTTGTCTGATTCGCTTTATAAAGTCTCAGAAGCAACCCAGTTGCGTTCAGATTTGCTGTTGCAACGGGCTGATTCCATCCGGACAATGGGGCAGGGGATGTTGAGCGGGCTTGGCCTGAATAGCCCAGACGTGTCCCAGTTGCGCGATGCCCTTTACCCGAAAGTTGATACGGGGCGCGATGAAAACGGCGTGATTACCTATGGGAAGTACCTGAAGCTAGAAGGCCTCTTCTCAAATATTAAAGAGCGTTTCCCGCAGACGCCGCATGCAGATTATGCGGACCAGATGCTGCGTGCCATGATTGAGTTGCGGCCGCTTGAGGATACGACGATAGTCCAGGAACTGGCGCAGGAAGATTTGCAGCGGCAGTATGATGAAATGCCTGAAGATGAGCGGTATATCCGATTACCAGGCGAAATTGATCTGACAGGAGAAGGCTGGACGCTTATTGTTGCGTCGTTTTCCGAACAGGAACGCGCCGCCGTCGTTGTAGAGGAGTACACAACCAAAGGCTTTAAGTCTACCATCCTCAAGGGCGGAACGAAATATCGGGTTGGTGTAGGCCAATACCCTGATTTGCTTACCGCCAAGGCCGGACTTGAAAAGTTTAGGGAAGAGTTGCCACCAAGTACCTGGTTTCTAGATATCCAGAAAGTCAGGTAATCAGAAATACCATCTGCGCGAATCTACGCACGTGGTACGACCGTATACAGGAACCAGAACCGTTGCTGCGTGGTTCGGCTAGAACCCCTTGGATCGAAATAAATGTAATTGGTTGATTTAGGTACAGATCCAATGCGGCAGCATTGCGTTATGGTGAGTGCGAGATTCAATTTCTCTACGCTGGAAATTGTGCCTGCATTCGCTGTGATACCTAGATGCGGCCTGCAATCTAGTAGTCACGAAAGCAGAACAACCCGGTTGCACAGTTCAATTGTACATCCCGGTTCTTTTTTGTGATGTGCAGTGCCGTTTTTTAATCCACATTCAATTAATAGTGGTTTGTCCTTATGGCGCAAGATGAGCGCGACAAGCTGGATTATAAGCCCTCAGGGAAAGATGGGGACGGGTCCCGCCCGTCTTCCGGTAGAAATAAGTTTTCCCTCTGGATTTATCTTATCGTATTCCTCGCCCTTTTAGCCAATTTCTTCTTTTTCCTGAGCGGAGAAGAGCAGAATGCACTCGATTACAGTGCTTTCCTGGAGTACGTGGATAAAGGGTACATTGAGGAAGTAGAAATTATTGGTGACACCCGCATCTTGGGTACCTACACGGTGCAGGCCGTGGAAGAGGGGCACGTAGAACTGGCAACACCCCGCCAGGATTTCCTCGGGGGAAGCAATGAAGATGCCCGCCGGCGCTTTGTGACTACAAAGCCTAATGAGGAGCCTGTTGTAGAGCTGCTGCGGTCGAAAGATGTAACTTTCAGCTTTAAGCAAGAGAACAACTGGTTCGGCGGCATGCTCACCTGGGTTTTCCCGCTGATCATCATTGTTGCACTCTGGATGTTTCTGATCCGGAGAATGAATCCAGGGTCACAGGTACTGAACATCGGCAAGAACAAAGCTGTCTTGTTTGATGCAATGGGTGATCAAACGATCACTTTTAAAGACGTCGCCGGCCTGGATGAAGCAAAAGAAGAAGTTGTAGAAGTTGTAGAATTCCTGAAGAGCCCTAAAAAGTTCACACGCCTTGGTGGTAAACTGCCGAAAGGTGTGTTACTGGTTGGCCCTCCGGGCACAGGTAAAACATTGCTCGCAAAGGCGGTAGCCGGAGAAGCAGGCACACCATTCTTCTCCCTTTCTTGTTCAGATTTTGTCGAAATGTTTGTTGGTGTAGGTGCTGCCCGTGTGCGAGACCTGTTCCGCCAGGCAAAGGAAAAGGCACCCTGTATCATCTTTATTGATGAAATTGATGCCATCGGACGCTCGCGCGGCCGCGGTATGATGATGGGCGCCAACGATGAGCGGGAGAACACCCTCAACCAGATCCTGGTGGAGATGGATGGCTTTAATACCGACAAGGGTGTAATCATTATGGCTGCAACGAACCGGCCAGACGTGCTCGATTCAGCACTGCTGCGTCCTGGTCGTTTTGATCGCCAGATTCTGATCGATAAGCCAGATCGCCGCGAGCGTGAAGAAATTTTCCAGGTGCATACGCGTAATCTGATTATTTCTGATGACGTGGACATGGCGATTCTTGCCAGCCAGACACCTGGGTTTGCAGGTGCTGAAATTGCCAATGTCTGTAATGAAGCTGCAATCCTCGCTGCAAGACGCGACAAGACAGCTATCGGCCCAGACGACTTTGAGCATGCCATTGATCGTGTGATCGGTGGCCTGGAAAAGAAAAACAAGCTTATCTCGCCAGAAGAGCGAGAGATTGTTGCGTACCACGAAGCCGGCCATGCTATCACAGGCTGGTTCCTCAAATACTCTGACCCCGTAGTCAAGGTCTCTATTGTACCGCGCGGCCTTGCTGCACTCGGGTATGCACAGTATTTGCCTGAAGAGCGTTACCTGTATACCAAAGAAGCTTTGCAGGATCGCATGACGATGGCCATTGGTGGGCGCGTAGCTGAGGAGATTGTCTTCGGACGGATTACAACCGGTGCGCAGAACGACCTCGAGCGGATCACCAAAATGGCTTACGCCATGGTAATCGATTATGGCATGAGTGAGAAGATTGGGAATATCAGCTTTAACATCTCAGGCAGAGGAGAGGAGAGCCCGATGTTCGATAAGCCGTACTCAGATGAGACTGCGCGACTAATCGATATTGAGGTCAAAGAGATTATCGAAGGCGTACGCGAGGCCGCACACAGATTGCTGCGTGAGAAGCGCGCTAAACTGGATGAATTGGCAAAAGCCTTGTTGAAGAAAGAAGTGCTTGGACCAAAAGATCTCGTTGAGATTCTTGGTGACCGTCCGTATGGGGAGTATGTGTCGATGAACGGATACAACAACGGCAAGCCTGTTGCGGTTGCTGAAGAGTCTGCTGAGGGTGATACACCGGATTTGAGCGAAGAGCCGGCAGCGGACGCCTAGCCGCCTTTTTAAAACGTGATTAAAGTTAATGCCAGTTGGAGGAACAAGCCTTCAACTGGCATTTTCTATTAAAGCTTTTTGGCACGGGCAGCGGGAGAACAAATTGCCTTTGTGTAGATATGATGATGAGTCAATAAGCAAAAAGATATTTATTGCTCTAGTGCTCTATACCAGTGACTCAAAACAAGCCCTTCTATAATAGCCATTCTAGAGAAAAAAGCACTTCTTAACGGTATCTTTATCAAAAAGATTGAACAATTCTATTTAGACGAGTATCATGGAATTCTGAGCAAAAATTTGAGCCGTCAATGTGGTGGTCATGTTTTTGTCAAATGTAACCTAATCAGAAAAGTTAACACATCGTGCCAACAATCCAGCAATTAGTACGCAAAGGGCGGGTAAACAAAGTCAAGAAGACGAAGTCCCCTGCTTTGATGAATTGCCCGCAGCGACGTGGTGTTTGTACTCGTGTATATACCACGACGCCTAAGAAGCCTAACTCTGCTCTGCGGAAGGTGGCAAAAGTTCGTTTGACAAATAGTGTCGAGGTAATCGCGTATATCCCGGGCGAAGGACACAACCTTCAGGAGCACTCGATTGTACTGGTGCGCGGTGGTCGTGTGAAAGATTTGCCGGGTGTGAAGTACCACATCGTTCGCGGTGCGCTTGATACATCAGGTGTTGATGATCGCAGGCAATCGCGCTCGAAGTATGGTGCAAAGCGGCCAAGAAGTTAGGCTGTATTTAGGTTTATAAGTATTCGGAAATCTTCTAGATATTTGATCGATTCAGGGTTTTAGCCTTCCGATCTCAAGACTAAGCTTATGCGTAGAAGAAAGGCAGAACGGCGGACAGTAAATGCTGATCCTCTATACAATGATCTACTGGTTTCAAGGTTTATCAACAGTGTAATGTTGAGTGGCAAAAAAAGTGTTGCCCAGGCCCTTGTGTACCAGGCATTGGAGGTAATTGAAGAGAAAACAGGAGAACCTGGCATAGACGTCTTTAAAAAGGCGATCAATAATGTGGCACCGCTTGTTGAGGTGCGTAGCCGGCGTGTTGGTGGGGCAACCTACCAGGTACCCGTAGAGGTGCGGCCGGATAGGCGTACAGCACTCGCGTTTCGGTGGGTCATTCAGTACTCTCGAGCGCGCGGTGATAAAAGCATGGCGATGCGACTGGCAAAAGAGCTGATGAGTGCGGCCAATGGTGAAGGTGGGTCCATCAAGAAAAAGGACGACACGCACCGTATGGCTGAGGCAAACAAAGCGTTTGCTCACTTCCGGTTCTAAATACGCGCAAGGGCTTGCTTTTCCCGTCCCCGGATAGGCCGGCTTTTGATTCCTAGGTGACTGCAGCGCAAGCGGTAGTTATTTACTTTGAGTAAAAATTAGTTTACCCAAATGAGCAAAAATAAAGGTTATTCGCTTAAGAGGACGCGCAATATCGGCATCATGGCCCATATTGATGCGGGAAAAACTACGACGACTGAGCGAATCCTATTTTATACAGGTCGGCTCCACCGTATGGGGGAGGTACATGAAGGCGGCGCGACGATGGACTGGATGGAGCAGGAGAAAGAGCGTGGCATCACAATTACTAGTGCTGCTACAACCTGCTTCTGGAATGACTATCGGATTAATATCATTGATACACCGGGTCACGTTGACTTCACGGTTGAAGTAGAGCGTTCACTCCGAGTGCTTGATGGTGCAATTGCGCTGTTCTGTGCTGTTGGTGGTGTAGAGCCGCAGTCTGAAACTGTTTGGCGTCAGGCGGACAAATACAACGTTCCGCGTATTGCCTTTGTAAATAAAATGGACCGCACGGGTGCGGATTACGACGCTGCTGTTCAGATGATGAAAGATCGTCTGAAGGCAAATGCAGTGCCTGTCCAGATTCCTATTGGTGCCGGCGAGATGTTTCGTGGGGTTATTGACCTCGTGAAAGGCAAGGCCATTGTGTGGCATGAAGACCAGCAAGGTACAACGTGGGATGAAATTGAAATCCCTGAGGATCTTCGCCCTGAAGCACGTAAGTGGCGCATCAATCTTCTTGAGGCTATTTCTGAGCACAACGATGAGCTCCTGATGAAGTATCTCGAAGAAGAAGAGATTACGGAGCAGGAAATCAGGGACACCGTGCGCAAGGCGACCCTTAGTCTGGATATTACGCCAGTATTCTGTGGTACAGCGTTCAAGAACAAAGGCGTGCAGCGCCTGCTTGACGGTGTTATCGACTATCTTCCGAGCCCGGTCGACGTTGAAGCTATTCAGGGTATTCATCCTCATACGGACGAAGAGATTGTGCGCACGCCTGAAAAGGATCAGCCTTTCAGTGCAATTGCCTTTAAAATCATGACCGACCCCTATGTCGGTAAGCTTACATTCTTCCGTGTATATAGTGGTGAGCTGAACAAAGGGGAGCAGGTGTTGAATGCAACATCCACCAAGAAAGAGCGCGTTGGTCGTCTGCTGTTTATGCATGCGAACAGCCGTGAGGATGTTGAAGTTGTACGCGCCGGCGACATTGCTGCGGCTGTAGGCCTCAAAAATGTTCGTACTGGTGATACGCTGGCGGATCCAAGCAATCCGATTATCCTCGAGCAGATGGATTTTCCGGAGCCAGTGATTCGTATTGCTATTGAGCCTAATACGAAAGCTGACAGCGATAAGCTGGGCCAGGGTCTGCAGAAACTTGCGGAAGAAGATCCAACATTCCGGATCTCTACAAACCATGAAACCGGTCAGACGCTGATCGCCGGCATGGGTGAGCTGCACCTCGAAATTATCGTTGACCGTCTGCGTCGCGAGTTCAAGGTAGATGCTAACGTAGGTCGTCCGCAGGTAGCATACCGCGAAGCTATTACGTCTTCTGTAAACAAAGTCTACACCCACAAGAAACAGTCTGGTGGTCGTGGTCAGTTTGCAGAGGTGCATATTGAGTTTAGTCCAAACGAAACGGGTGTCGGATTTGAGTTCGTCAACGAAATTGTTGGTGGTAACATTCCGAGAGAGTATATCCCGTCAGTAGAGAAAGGTATCGCGAGTGCGATGTCGCAGGGGCCGCTTGCTGGTTATCCGATTGAGGGTATCCGTGCGCGCCTCCATGATGGCAAATTCCATAATGTTGACTCGGATCAGCTCTCCTTTGAGGTTGCTGGACGTATGTCATTCCGTGAAGCATCACGCGCTGCTTCGCCGATTCTTATGGAGCCCATTATGGAAGTTGAGGTTGTTACGCCCGATGAGTACATGGGCGACGTTATTGGCGACCTGAACAGCCGGCGTGGCAAAATTGAAAGCCTCGGACAGAGAAACGATGCGCAGATCATTAAAGCGCACGTGCCGCTCTCTGAAATGTTTGGTTACTCAACGGATATGCGTTCGATTACGCAGGGCCGCGCAATTTATACCATGCAGTTCCACAGCTACCAGTCAGTGCCAAAAGCAATTGCTGACGAGGTTGTGTCTGCCTCAACTGGTATTTCGGCATAAAGAATCGATCTCAGAAAAATTAAACTGTTAAAAAATATATAGTCATGGCGAAAGAGACGTTTCAACGCACAAAGCCTCACGTGAACGTGGGGACGATCGGCCACGTAGACCACGGAAAGACGACGCTGACGGCGGCGATTACGACGGTCCTGGCCAAAGCCGGGGGCGCTGAAGTGCGCTCCTTTGATTCAATCGACAACGCACCGGAA
>JBCCIM010000050.1 GCA_039111535.1 Bacteroidota bacterium
TGGGAATTATTGATGAATAGGTCTTGGCAGGTTCAATACACAGGCAATATTGCGTAATCGGCCCGGCTGTCAATGCGAAGAAGCTTCGTCGCGCAGATCTACAACCCAACCCGGCCGATAGCCGGGATCTTGAGACCCGGATTGAGCACATCTATTCCGGCGACCAGGCCAAGCAGATGCACCTCAAACCCGCTTCGATAGCCAAAAGCTACCCCCGCTAAGCCGAACAGCGAAAAATGATAATCGCGCCCGTCTTCGTCAACGGTAATCCCTGATCCGGCCAGATAATCCCGCCCGACAGCATTTGGCGGCAGAATAGTTTCCAGCTCCGTCACTTCACGCAGGACATGCGCAACAAAGGAGTTTGAGTTCGGCCCCGGCCAAAGCCGGTAACCGTTCGGGAAACTGGCCATATAGCCTTCGATTGCACCTTCCACCTTGGGTATCAGGCGTTCCGCCTCGACGCCGCTTACCGTCTTCACGAAAAACGGCTCATTCGAATACCAGCGCCCATCAGCAGGAAACTCGTTCTTGCGTACCGGACGGCCCCAGCCGACCTTGTCATAGCGGTCATAACGGGCCTGACCCTTGCGTTTCATGACAATCCAGGAATGGACCGACAACGCGCCCTTCAACCCGCCGGTTCTGGCGGCCATCACGTGAATCACCGCCTCGGGATTGGCCGCCGGCGGTGGTAACATGCCCGAACTGCTCCAATCCGCACTGCGCCAGCTTTGCGGACGATCGGCGAAATACCAATACGCTACCGAAAGCACAGCCGGCACCAAGAATATCAGGAATATGTACAGCAAACTCTTGCTAACCGTTTTCAATATCAAGTCCCCTATATAGGCGGATATTGTTGACCTTAAAGAAGGCAGAAATTCAACCCATATCATTGGTTTCATTTACAAGTTTGCGTCAACACCATCATGTCCGTTTCACACCCGGCTTCCCGGGCTATCCATATTCAGTCCAACAAATATTCGAATATTCTGATCCTTTCTGCATATGTTCGACGCTTTTCCTTCCTTTTTGCGCTCGAATCACTAGATTTGCGAAATGGCCAACCCAAACGAAAATCGACCGGACCTTCCCCATACCGGCGGCATTGCTGCTCGGGCGCTGGAAACCCGGCGTGGTCCGGAAACGCCCTGGCTCGATGGTCTCAATCCCGAGCAGCGTGACGCGGTTGAATCAACCGAAGGCCCATTGCTGGTTCTTGCAGGGGCCGGTACCGGCAAAACCAGGGTACTGACCGCACGCATCGCCCATATTCTGGCGTTGGTAGTAACTGCTAGCCCAAAGACGACCTGTGCCCTTGTTGCAAGTAATTGTCTCTTTGGTTAACCCCTGCCACTTTGCCCGTCCTTGACAACACCAACCGGGAATACGCGCCTGTTCAATCGTGGAATACTATGTTTAAAACCTACGTCACCGTCGCCCTACGCAGTCTTCGAAAAGAAAAAGGATATGCTGCAATCAGCATCTTCGGGTTGGCCATGGGGATGGCCTGCTGTGTGCTAATTTTTCTTTTTGTACGCAACGAATGGGCTGTCAATACGCAGTTTAGTAGCGTCGACCAAATCCACCGGGTGGAGAGTGAATGGCGCGAAGAAACAATGGGCATACCCATAACAACGCTGGCGCCTGTAGGCAAAACGCTTGTTCAGGAATATCCTGAAGTCACAGACCAGGTCCGCCTCTATTTGATGTCCAGCGCCATCCGGGTGGAAGAAGAAAGCCGCCGGCAATCTGTTATGATGGCCGATACTTCGTTTCTCCGGATATTCGATTTGCCCCTCATCGAAGGTGATGCCGCCACGGCAATGCATGCTCCTCGTTCGATGCTGATCGCCGAAGATCTGGCTGAATCTCTGTTTGGTACGCATGACATTTTGGGCGAGGTAGTCATGATGGAAACCTGGAATAATGGGTGGCAGCCCTTCACGGTGACCGGTGTGTGGGAAACGCTTGCCCATAATTCAGTAACCCGATTTGGCGAAGGAAATTTCCAGGTTCTTATTTCTCCCTATCCCTTTAATGATTATATCGGTGAACCAGGGTGGAATTCCTGGGAGAGCCGCTACATCATGCAATATGTCAAGCTTGCGGAGGAGGCAGAACCGCCGGCTTTTAATGAAAAACTCGATGGCTTTATCGCGTCCTATGCACCGGAAGCCTTTCACGGCAATCTTGCTATCCAGCTTAATCCGCTGCGCACGTTGTATTTGTCGGAGAATGACAACCAGGGATGGCGTATGCTCCAGCTCCTTTCCGGCATGGGTATCCTGGTGCTGCTGATAGCCTGTATCAATTTTACCAACCTGGCAGTTGGACAATCGATGCGTCGCATCAAAGAGATCGGGGTGCGCAAGGCCATTGGGGCGCATAGAAGTCAACTCCTGAAGCAGTTCTTTACCGAGTCATTTGTGAAAAGCGCGCTGGCCGTTCTTTTGGGGAGTGTCATAGCCCTGTTCTGTATCGAGCCCTTCTTTGCCTTATTTCAGAAAGAAATTGTTTTAGACAGGCTGTGGGGCTGGCAGACGGTTGGCTTTTTGGCAGGACTCGTGGTGATCACCAGTTTGATTTCCGGCGCTTATCCTGCTTTTCTGTTGTCATCTTATCAACCGATCAAAGCTATAAAGGGCCGGGCAGATGTGCGGGGTTCGTTGCCTATGCTGCGGCGTGGACTGGTGGTCGCGCAGTTTACAGTTGCCATCGTGCTCATCGTTTCGGTGTTGACGATCATGAAGCAAATCTCGTTTATACAAAGCAAGAACCTGGGATTCGATAAAGAACAGGTGCTTGTCATCGAGTCGGTGCCTAGAGCGTTTAACGAGGAAGGGGTGGCAAAGATGGCGGCGGTGAAAGAGCGCCTGTCGCAAATTGCCGGCGTGCAGGCTGTCAGCCTGTCCTGGGAGACGGCCGGCGAAGATACGCGCAATACGTTTGCTGTCTCTACGCATGGAGGTGGCTATGACGACGCCATCAGCATGAGTCGATTTGTGGTGGATGCTGCATTTCTGGATACATACGACTTGACCCTCAGGTCAGGTACATTTTTTCGAGAAGGGCACAGTGCAGACCCTCCGGGTGTTGTCTTGAATGAAACCGCTGCGCGTGTGCTGGGATGGGGCCCTGAAGAAGCAATCGGACAAGTGGTGCAGGTAAGGACCAACGCTACATCTACCGAAGAAGAATCGCGACACAGTGTACTGGGTGTCCTTGCGGATCATCACTTCCAGTCGTTGCATGAACCCATTCGCCCGCTCATATATTTGTCTGTGGATGATCGGCTAAATTATCGCGTCCTGGGCATTAAGCTTACCGCTGAAAATCCCACAGAAATGCTGGCGAGCATACAGGCAACATGGCAAGAAGAATTCCCCAATGCACCCTTTGAATACGTGTTTCTAGATGACCAGATTGACCGAGCCTATCATTCTGAACAACAGGTGAAGCAGTTGATAGGACTGGGCGCGCTGCTGACGATCTTTATTTCCTGTATGGGAATGCTTGGCCTGGCTTCGCTAAGCGTTGCGCGGCGCACCAAAGAAATTGGCATCCGAAAGGCAGTTGGGGCTTCCGTGCCTAACATCATCGTTTTACTCTCTCGAGATGTGTTTATGACAACGCTCATTGCACTGCTCATTGCGTCCCCAATTGCCTTCTTGGCGATGAACTATTGGCTGGATGGTTACGCTTACCGTGTAGGTTTGTCCGTGATACCTTTTCTCATCGCTGGTGCAGCGACAATTGCAATTGCATGGCTGACCGTTAGCTATCACACAATACAAGCTGCCATAGCAAATCCTGTGAAGGCGTTAATGCATGAGTGAATGCTTGTGCATTGTTGTTTGTGCGCTGGAGGCTTTTATCCCCGGTGTCACAAAGCGTCCGGGACTTCCTCCCATTTTCGTCAAGAACGGAATCTATAACAAACTGATTTCTAGGCATTGTGCTTTCAGCTTTTCGCGTGCGCTGGATGTCCACCAAATGCGCGGCGGTGTGCGAGGGACTTTTATCGAAGCGTTTTCCTGATCGAAGATCAGGATGCGATGTGTGATGGCGATAAAAGTGCGCCTTTATTTGGTGGTGCCCTTTTTTTGGTTCCGTTTTTTTGGGCAAACAAAAAAATGAACAAATGCATCATTAAATAAAACACAGAAGCATTTATTAAATGTTGTATTCGCCCCTGTAAATTATATGGTTAACCACGTGCATTAGAATTACAAGTATTTTTCTGAGTATCCGCAATAAAGTGTAACTGAAGAGCTACCTAGTGTAACGTAGTGTGAGTTGGCAAGAAAATTACCTGCCACATTCATTATTACTTTTACTGATAGCCACCAACCATGAACAGTCGCATTACAGGTCTTTTTTCAATCGCATCCCTTTTTCTGATCTTCAACGCCTGTGCGCCGCAGGAAGAATTACCAGCCACAGCCGATGCAACAGCGCAGCAACTCACCCAGGCAGAAGCAGCGCAAGCCCGGCTGGAGGTCAATGAAGGCGGACAGCTGGTTCTACGAGCTATCGAAGCGCATGGCGGCTTAGAAACATGGTACAATGCGCCGACCAGCTCCTATACATGGGAGTATGCAAATGTGGACATGGACTTCCGGTTCAAGTCGCACATGGTGGTGGATAATCAGTCGCGCCGCGCGTACCACGATTTGCTAGAACTGGGCGCTTACGAATCAGCGCAACCTGTAGAAGGCCAGTTTGCCTGGAATGGTTCAGACGCGTGGATGTACCCGGCTGCCATCGAGCAACCCAACCCACGTTTCTGGGCGACAACCGGCTATTACTTTGAATCGATCCCCTTTATCCTGGCTGATCCCGGCTTGCAGTATGAGCTGAAACCGGACGAAGCACTGGATGGCGTGATGTACGACCGGGTTGACGTCTCGTACGACGCCGGCGTGGGCGACTCCCCCGGTGATGTTTACATGTTGTACGTCAATAAAGAAACTTCGCTTGTAGATGCCATTCGTTATACCGTGACGTACGGCCAGAGCAAGGAAGAAGCGATGCAGCAAGAAGAGGTTCGGGAGACGCTGTTCTACTACAAAGACTACGTGACGGTAGATGGTCTGACGGTAGCAACTTACTTCAACGGCTACCACTTCAAAGACGGTGAAATTGTAGCGCCTAAAAATGACGCATGGGCTTCGGAAATTTCATTCACCGAGCCCTTCGACGAAAGCCGGCTAGAGATGCCCGATGGCGGCCGCGTTCAGCCCATGCCGAATTAAGAGGTGTGGTGCGCAAGATCTGTAAAATGGGTTGCATGAAGTTTTGTCCTTAAATGAGGAGCGGACAAAATATTTGCAATTGAAACGCTATTTTTCAAGTCAGAGTCAAATCGTTGGTTCTTCAGCAACGCGTTGCTTTACCTTGTGAATTGTTAAGAGAGATTCATGCACTTCTGCGATGAGGACATTAGGGGGTTATCATTGGCCTTAAACAGCAAACCTTTTCCGGAGTCCTGGCTAAATCCCGCCCAGATTCGTGTAAAATGTGTACTAAAGCGCCAATTTTTTGCCGTTTTAATTTCGTGAAAACGCGCACGCAGCGAAATAACGACCGCTTTCAGGTGTGAAAGAGGGGAGAAGTGCCTATTTTGAGGGGAAATTTCGCACAAGGGGCCAGGATACGCCCACAAACGAGTCACCCCGGAAATAAGGTCAGATTCCACTCTATGCAAACATTCCGTCCGGGCTTGGCCCAACTACTCCTTAGAGGCTACGAACTAAATAGCACCTCAGCTAACACACAATTAGAGCAGCTACAAAAGGAAGTCCATACACATACGGTGAAAAAAGGGGAAGTCTTACTCAAAGCTGGTGACCCAGGTAATTCCATTTATTTCGTCAATAAAGGGTTGCTACGGACATATACCGTGGACAAAAATGGGAAAGAGCATAGTTTTATGTTTGCTCCAGAAGGGTGGTTTTTCTCTGACTTTGAGTCTGCAGATGTTTCTTCTCCTTCGGTCTACTTTATAGACGCGCTTGAACACAGTGAAATTGAGACTGTCCACAAAAGCGTGCTTCATACGTTGAAATCATCCTGGCAAGGGCATAAACACACCATTGAAACCTTAAGAAAACGAGTAGCTGTTCTTGAACAACGCATCATTATGCTTCAAAGTGCTTCTGCCGGTCAGAGGTATCAGCACTTCATAGATACCTATCCGGGTATTGTCCAGAGAATCCCTCAAAAGATGATTGCTACATATCTCGGTATAACTCCAGAGTCATTAAGCCGAGTAAGGAAAGAAGTAGTAGGGTGATTTCTTACCATAGATCAATGTCGTGGAAGCATATAGCGAGTATCTTTCTTAAACATGATACGATCTATGTTTAAGAAAACGCGGCCTGCTGTTATCAACTGGATATGCAAAAAACGATTCTAACCTGTACTCTGATACTCATCACCACCCTGACTGCAGTATACCTCTTTATTGGCATTTCTATCATTCCATTGTGGCAAACACTATCAGGGACAGAAATACAAGTATGGTTCCGAGATCACTTCGTCAGATTCCCCATTATGATGAGCCCAGTACATATCTTATCGACCATTAGCATGATTGTCTGCTACATCGTTTTTCGTAAGAGTGGCAAACGTATACATCTTCTGGCTCTCACCGCGTTAGTTTTCCTTATTCTGTGCGAGGCAACCACTCCTATGTTTTATGCCGATGCGAACGCGGGACTATCTTCTACGGAACTGAGCTCAGAGGAAGCACTCAGAACCCTTGACAGCTGGGCAAAATGGCACCCAATCAGGACAATATTTGCTGGAATTGCATTAATATGCCTGAGTATCATGAACGCACGCAATGATATCAATCAGTAGCTTTATAGGGTGTAATCACTTATCGGTCTTCCGCAAAGTGTTAATGAAAAGCAAGTGGACTTAAGAAGTGGTTAATCGGGTGCGAAAGGCGAAGTACTGAAATATTTTAGGAGACAAGTACCTGTTTCGTGTTGCCTCGTCAAAAACGAAATAGTAAGCCTATGCGCGTTTACACTGATATGAAAAGACAGTATTTCGTACCATGTCTTCATGTCCCACACCGACCTCAACGATCATAGTTCACTGGCGAACAAAAACGTCCTTCCATGGACACGTTTTGCCCCCATCCTTGCCATTCATTTTCTGGGGACGCTGGGTTTTTCGTTAGCAATTCCCTTCCTGGTGTTCATTGTTGCAGATCTTGGTGGCGCGAGCTGGACCTACGGACTGTTGGGCGCTACATATTCAGGATTTCAGCTAATGGGCGCACCCTTGCTCGGCCGTTGGTCCGATCGTACCGGACGCCGGCCCGTGCTCGTTGCAAGCCAGGTGGGTACCCTCATCGCCTGGCTCCTTTTCTTCGGGGCGCTCTCCATGCCAGTGACCACCTTGGGGGGACTTGCCGGCGCAACGATCACACTGCCGCTCGTGATCATATTTCTGGCCCGTGCACTTGACGGCGGCACGGGCGGCAATATCTCCGTAGCAAATGCGTATGTCGCAGACTTAACAAAAGACACGCCTGCAATCCGGCAGCAGGCTTTTGGTCGTATGGGGATGGCTGCGAGTCTGGGATTTGTAATCGGTCCCGCAGTAGCTGGTATTCTTGGGAGCACCGCGTGGGGGCCGCGTTTGCCGGTCCTGATTGCAGCCATATTTGCGGCGGTCACAACGATCGTTATTATCTATTTCCTCGATGAACCGAAGCGGCGATGTCCAGAAGGGCCGCCCGGGCCAGGTGTTGTCGAGGCTGGCCTCAATCAACAGGCAAAACCGTGCAACACGGCACCAGCGCAAGGTGCACTGCGCAGAGTGATTCGACAGGGGCCGATCGCCCTCCTCCTTGTTGCTACCTTTATCCTCTTTCTCGGCTTCAACGTGTTTTACGCGAGCTTCCCGATTCACGCGACTGAAATGTATGGGTGGAGCGCCGGCGAACTCGGATTGTTTTTCGCCATCATGTCCGGTTTCATGGTCGTTGCACAGGGCCCATTGTTGACGGTTGCATCGAAGTATCTCGGTCACTCCGCACTCTTTGCGGTGGGCATGGGTTTTCTGGCGCTTGCCTTTGTTTGCTTTCAAGTGGAAGATGATGTGATTGCGTACGTGGGCGCAGCCTTTTTTGCGTTGGGCAATGGGCTCTCGTGGCCCACCTTTCAAGCACATGTGGCCCAGGTTGCCGGCGAGAATCAAGGAACGGTTCAGGGGGCGGTGACCAGCGCCAGTAGCCTTGCCAGTATCGTGGGACTTACCATTGGCGGACTGGTTTATCCTTTACTGTCAGGTACTACTTTTCTGGTGTCTTCCGGGATTTTTGTGCTTGTGCTTCTGCTCACTCCGTTATGGTTTTTACAGCCCGCGGGTGGCCGGCTTTCGGGTGGTGGGGCATGATCATTTTTATGAGCTGAGTCCTTTACATGTCAGGCGATATAACCTCTGGACTTGTTGCCGGCGCGTCTTTTGTACTTTCGACTTGAACGGTTACGCTTTTTCCAATTTTTGCGAGCAGGTTGACGAGATAGTCGATCCCAAATTTATCAATGCGCCCCTGCATCAGGTCACTGATACGAGGGTGTGCTACATCGAACAACGCAGCGGCTTTTCGCAAGCTTAACTTGTTTTCGATGATATACTGTTTAATCTCACCCATCAGCCGAGATCTTATCAGGAGATTGGCGGCTTCATCAGGGCGTCGACCCAGTACTTCGAAGATATTTTGTGTAGGACTAACCGCTACCTTTTTCATGATTCGTTCTCTCTAGTATAAGCTTCTGTAACCGTTTTTTCGCTAAAGCAATATCTTTTTTTGAGGTCTGTTGTGACTTCTTCTGGAACGCATGCAGGACATATATGGCTTCTTTAAACTTTGCTATGTAGATCGTTCTGAATGCCCCATCTTCAACTCGAACACGAATCTCATTGACGCCAGGGCCGATACTGGGCATTGATTTCCAGTTTCCGGGATTGCGGCCTTCTTGCACTTCATTTAATTCGTGCCCGGTTATATCTGTTGCTACCTCTGGGAAAGCTTTTATCCTTGCAAGTGAGTCCCCTAGAAAGATTATTTTCTTTGCCATCATCGCATAGTCTATTCGGATGCTGGCGGTTTTGCACGTTAGGAGTTATTGGTGTGGTACTAAATATTGTACCACCTGTTTCGCTTGCTCTTTCTTTCAGGCAATTAAATAGGAAAACGCCAGAAATAAGCCGTTTAAGGCTAAAGAATGCTTAAGCGTAGTTGTTCTTAGAGGTCACCAACCATTCACTTACAATAGACGGGTAAAGCTAAAAGACATACCTTGCCTTAGCTCATTAAATGTTTATCCGTCCTCATCTGTCTGGTGAAGGATCCATTCAATCTGTGTTTCAAAAAAGCTTGGCACTAGCTTACCTTCAGGTGTGACAAACGCGTGGGAGGCCTGGGGGAATATGTGGATCTCGTAGTTGGTTTTCCCCAGCCGGCCAAACGCTTCCTCAATGATGGGAATATTCTGCTCTGGAGGGACAGGCTGGTCGAATTCCCCAAAGATCATAAACACGGGCATGTCGAGGTGCTCGAAGATGCTCAAGCGGTGGAGGTACCAATAGGATCGGTGGTGGGCATTGGGTTCGGGAGGATACGCCGTGGTATCAGGCGGGAGGTACCTCGCGTCGATGGTGTCCTGCCAGTCACGCATGTCTTCTAACAATTGTGATGTGATAAGGCCGTCATCTGCGTCCTCAAAATATTGCACCCAAAGCTGTCTCACTTCCTTGCTTTGCTGTACAGTCAGGCCAGCCGTTTGGAGCGTATCGCTGAGGGCATGGAGAAAACCGTCGCGAAAGTGTTGCACGGGGCCGGCCAGGTTTATAAGGAAAGCAACACCTTTTGTCCGCGCAGCCGCCATTAAAGCAACGGATCCCCCTTCGCTACCGCCCCACAGGCCCGTCTTTGATGCGTCTGTTTCCGCCCGTGCTCCAAGGTATTGGAAAGCTGTTACCGCGTCGTCTGCAAGGTTGTCAAAGGTACGTGCTTCGTAATCACCGGTGCTTTCGCCTGCCCCTCGCTTGTCGAAAATGAGTGAAACGATGCCCTTGTTTGCAAATCGCTCGGCGAAGGGGATCTGATTCTTGCGCGTCGCTGCGCTGCCGCCACCAAGAAAAACCATGGCCGGGCAACCGGCTGCGCACGCCGCCGGGATGTAAAGCGCGCCGGCCAGCGTTACTTCAGGGCCGGGATACGTACTTCTTCGATACGCACGTCTTGCGCAGTCAGTATGGAAGTGAATCCACAAACCAAACAAAGCACACAAAAGTATTTTACGATACGCGAGGCCTTGAATAACATGGGTACGTCACGATTGAGGGAGGATTGTCTTTCCAGAAGATGGGCAGATGATAAGAAAGTTGCTCATGCCTAAAGCGATACGTGAGAGGCAAGTTAGAGGGGTGAATTCGTGCTATTATCCTCAATAGACGGATCCGATAGCAATACGTACTTCCTTTTCCCTTCTTCCTGAATCTTTTCGTAAACTCTTATCTATACCCACCTGAGCGTGAGTTCGGTATTAGATTTGTAATTGATTGCTTCCGGACCATTTCTCAACCCTGTGTGCGCGTCTGGTTTACAACTTAAGAGCAATACCTGAAACCACTGAGTAATTCTGCGGGAGCCATGAAACCATTCCTGAAAGCAGGCTCAATCGGCACAGCTACGTTTAGTGTCGTCATACTGTGCTTTTTGTTTTTGCCCTATCCCTGGCTACAACCTGAGGTGTTGGAGGAGGAAGAGGTTGCAGCTATTGAGCAACGGGGGAATCAGTATTTCGAAATGATCGCTGAGGGCAAGAACCTGGATCGCCCATTCCCTGAAATGGCGATTCGTGAAGACAATGCGCTGACGCCGGCCAAGATTGAGCTCGGAAGAATGCTCTTCTTTGACCCCATTCTTTCCGCTGACAATGCGTCTTCCTGCGCCACGTGCCACCATCCTGATTTAGGTTTTTCTGACAACCGCGCCCGCTCCATGGGATTTGGCGGGCAGGGCATCGGACCGGCACGGACCGGCGGTGTGCTATTGCCACGTAACACGCCTACCATCTGGAATGCCGCGTACAACATCCGGCAGTTCTGGGATGGCCGCGCGTCAGACCTCGAAGAGCAGGCCGATGGCCCCATCCATCATCCGGATGAAATGGCCCAGAACCAGGAACTGCTTGTAGAAGAACTTGCTGCCATACCGGCTTATGTGGACCTTTTTGAGGCTGCATTTGGCACACCTGAGCTTACCTATGACCAGGTTACCTATGCAATCGGTGCGTTCGAGCGTACCGTGATCACGTCAGACTCGCGGTACGACCAGTATGCGCGTGGCGACCGTGAAGCCATGACGCCAGCAGAGCGCCGCGGCTTAAACCTGTTTCGATCGCTGAAAACGCGCTGCTTCGAGTGCCACAACTTGCCGACATTTGCCAACCCTGATTTCAAAGTCATCGGTGTACCTGAGCCAGAGGGTGTCGACCCTGATCTCGGACGCGCAGAAATTGTTGGTCCCGGCTACGAAGGTGCCTTCAAGGTGCCAACCCTGCGCAACGTCGCGCTCACAGCACCCTACATGCACAATGGCGTTTTTGAAACGCTTGCTGAAGTTGTCGACTTTTATGCCACGGGTGGCGGCACTACGCGGGGTATGGATGGCTTCGAAATCGACGATAAAATTCGGCCCTTTGCGCTCTCTGGAACCGAGCGAGATGACCTCGTAGCGTTTATGCATGCGCTGACCGATGAATCCAATAAGCCAGCAGTGCCGTCCAGTGTGCCTTCCGGTTTGCCTGTTGTGCCGCGACTTGAAAACCAATCGCCAGAAATGGCTGCTGAGCGCGCACGTGTGCCGGCAGTAGATGCAGCATCCGTGAATCGTCAGGGTAATCATCTGATTGTTGCGGCTGATCAACGCATTCAAGATGCCATTGACGTAGCCCAGCCGGGAGATACTGTGTTTGTTGAAGCCGGCGTCTACCATGAAACCCTGGCGCTGGATGTGTCGCAGGTCACCCTGATAGGCGAACACACCGACAGCACCCGCGCCGTGCTGGATGGGCAGGAGATGTTGTCTGACGGTATGGTGGGCTCCGGTAGTGATATTGTGATTGAAGGATTTGAAATCCGGAATTACACGGCAAACGGCTTGATGATCGACCTGGCTACCAACATCACGTTTCGGGATTTGCATGTCGAAAATACCGGCTTGTATGGCGTATATCCGGTTGAGGTTGTTGGTGTTGTCGTAGAAGGTTCAACGGTAATCGGCGCCCGGGATGCCGGCATCTACGTAGGGCAATCCAAAGACATCATTGTCCGCAATAATGTGGTCCACGGTAATGTCACAGGTATCGAGATCGAGAACTCTGTGAATGCCCTCGTGGATAACAATGAGGTGTATGACAATGCCGGTGGTATCCTCGTATTCCTCTTGCCCAACAATCCGTCCAAGATTTCAACAGGTTGCGTGGTTCAGAACAATAAAATCTACAACAACAACCATGTAAACTTTGCGGACCCCAACGCCATTGTAGCTTCTGTGCCTTCGGGTACCGGGGTCATGATTTTGGCAGCAGATGACGTACGGGTAACGCAGAATGAGATCCTGAACAACAAATCAGCTGGCGTGGCGATACTTGGCCTTGCAACGTTGTTTGGTGAAGACAAAGAATTTGACGTCGACCCCACGCCGGAAAACAACTGGATTTATGACAACCAGATTGGCGGCAACGGGAATGCACCCGATGCAAAAGTGGCCGAAGCCGGCTTTGATGGCGCGGATCTCATCTGGGACATGACCGGCCTGAACAACAGCTGGGACCAGGCAGATGCAACCAAGCTTCCCTATACCCTCCCCGAAAGCACGTGGTCAGATTTTCGCCGGCGCGCAAACTACCGCCTCTGGCAGACAGCGGCTGCAATGCTTTGAGTCTGCTTTTCCTGACTCCTGACCCTTTGAAGTAAAACTGGCCTGAAAAACCGGGATTTGACGAAACGGAAGTACGAAACAGCCCGTTTGATGCGTTAAATATCTACGGAATTTTCCGAATGCGTAGTCGTTTACGGAAATTTCAACCTTTAATTGCAACTTTCGCGCTGCAACGGGCTATTTTTCCGCATGGACCTAAAAGAACTATTTAAAAAGATTCGGAAAATCGAAATCCGCACCAAAGGACTCGTAGAGGATGTCTTTGGCGGTGAGTACCATACTGCATTTAAAGGGCAGGGGATGGAGTTTGCGGAAGTCCGCCCGTACCAGTTCGGAGATGATATTCGGAGTATTGACTGGAACGTAACGGCCCGTATGGGAGAAACCTACATCAAGAAGTTTGAGGAAGAGCGTGAGCAAACCTTGATGTTGGTTGTGGACATTTCTGGTTCTGAAAGTTTTGGGTCACGGTACAAGTTCAAACGGGAAATTGCAGCAGAAATCAGCGCTATCATTGCGTTTAGCGCGATCAAGAACAACGATAAAGTTGGCCTGCTGCTTTTCTCTGATCAGGTCGAGTTGTTTGTCCCCCCGAAAAAAGGCCGCCGGCATGTGCTGCGCCTCATTCGTGATTTGTATGCCCACGAGCAGCAGTCGTACGGGACCAACATCTCCGAAGCCCTTAACCGCATCATTCACGTGCTCAAGCGTCGCTCTATTGTATTGCTTGTGAGTGACTTCTTTGATGAAGCCTACGAAAAGCCCCTGCGATTGGTCGCCTCCCGCCACGATACCATCGGTGTGTTTTTGCACGACCCGCGTGAGCAAGACTTACCGGCCGTTGGTCTTGTCGACCTCACCGATGCGGAGACCGGTGAAACCATTACCCTCGATACGCGCCACCTGAAAACGCGTCAGGCCTATACTGCAGATGCTACCACGCACAGGACCCGGACAGCTGAACTACTCCGTCGCAGCCGGGTTGATCAGGTTTTTGTGCAGACGGATGAGAGCTACGTGGAGCCGCTGATTCAGTTTTTTAGAAGAAGAAATAAAATGGGGTAATGGCTATGCAGCGCAAAAATCCCATATCACTATTCGGTATAGCCCTACTCGGTTTGGTCGGCTGTGTTATGTTTGCGCCGGCTGTGCAGGCGCAGCAGGTGAGGGCCTATGTTTCTGTTGACAGCGTGCGGATTGGAGACCGGTTCTCGCTGACGGTTGTTGCTGAGCATACTTTTGTTGCAGACCCTATTTTCCCGGAAACGCAAGCTGGCGCCGAATTCTTCGGAGACCTTGAAGTGCTTGCTGTACAAATGGCTGGGTCGCGCCTGGCAAGCGAAGGTGTCGCGGGTTCGCGCATCGATAGCCTGGTGTATGAAGTGGCTACATTTGCGCTAGATACAGCATTTGTGCCTTCTATCCCCGTGTTTTTTGTGGCTGATGCGGATACGACATTCTATGCGTCATTCCCCATCGAATTGCCCATCATTTCGCTTGTGCCAGAAGATGCTGATGGCATCAGAGACCTGGCACCCATTGCTGATTTTCCCATCAATCCGTGGCCGTGGATTTTAGGCATTCTGGCGCTGTTAGGCGTTATTGCCGGCCTGTATTACCTGTGGAAACGCCGGCGCGATGCATTGCCGGAAACGGTATTTACTGCTCCAGTGCCCCGGATTTCGCCGATAGAGGAAGCCATTGGCCGCTTGAGAACGCTCGAGAAAGATGCTGATTTGCAGGATGTAGCGCAGATTAAGCCTTTTTACGTTGAGTTGACCGAAATATTACGCGTTTACATGAGTCGCCGGCTCAAGATCAATGCAATGGAAAGTACCTCGCATGAGCTCATGCAGGATCTGAACAAAATGGTGCAGCGACGCAAAATAACGCCTGAAGCTGCCCATTTGTCTAAGCGCGTGCTGCATGTGTCTGATCTTGTGAAATTTGCAGATATACAGCCGGCGCCAGAAGTTGGGCATCAGGCCTTCCGGGAAACGCGGAAAATCCTCGACGAGGTAGAGGAAGCGCTCCGCCCTGTTGAGGCGCCGCCGGCCGAGACTGCCCCGGTATCTGATGGCCCGCCGACCCAGCCTGCAGAAGAAAGTGCCCATGAACATGTCGATCCCGTATAGCGATACGCTGGTGCAGCGGCTTGCCCAGGCGCGGCGGGTACTGGTATTTACTGGTGCTGGCATTAGCGCCGAGAGCGGCATTCCTACGTTTCGAGATGCTGATGGATTATGGGAAAAGTTCAAGCCGGAAGAACTGGCGAATGTTGATGCCTTCCTTGGTAACCCTGATCTGGTGCAACGCTGGTATGCCATGCGTCGTGAAGTGGTTACCAAAGCGAAGCCCAATCCGGGGCATCTAGCGCTGGTTGAACTGGAGCGTATGGTTGATGAGTTTATGCTTGTCACACAAAACGTGGACAACCTGCACAACGAAGCCGGCAGTAAAGAGGTGCTGGAATTACACGGCAACCTTACACGAAATTATTGTATCGATTGCAAAAAGCCGGCAGCAGCATTGCCGCCGATTGAAGAAGGCAAACCGCTGGCTTGTGTGCATTGTGACGGGTTCATACGTCCGGATGTCGTCTGGTTTGGCGAGATGCTTCCTAAAGGGGCGATGGAAATAGCCATAAACATGGCCATGCGATCAGATGTGGTGTTGAGTGTCGGCACCAGCGCCGTAGTCTTTCCTGCGGCTGACATCCCGCTCGTAGCCCGTGGCCACGGGGCCTATGTTGCCGAAATCAACATAAACGAAAGCGAAATTGGCCACGTATTAAACGAAACTGTTTTAGGACCATCCGGTACGGTACTTCCGTCACTGGTAGCTGCCGTCAGAGAAAGACGCGCGGCAACAACAGCTTAGATTGGATTTATGGAATTTGCGCAACCCAACTGGCTTTTTCTGTTACTCCTGGTTCCTGCCCTGATTGGCTGGGAACTGTGGCGGCATCGTTTCCGCTTTTCTGGATTACGGTTTAGCAATGTAGCGTCCGGTAAAAAAGCGCCACAGTCGATTTGGGTGCGTATTCGATGGTTACCAATTCTTTTACGCACCGGTGCGTTGGTATTGGGTGTGCTTGCCCTCGCCCGTCCGCAGGACCGCGATACGGTTCACGAACGGTTTGCAGAAGGTGTGGATATCATGATGGTACTGGATACCTCGACTTCAATGCGCGCGCAAGACTTTACGCCGAACCGTTTCGAAGCAGCCCGCGAGGTTGCCTCAGAGTTTATCGATGGCCGGCTCTCAGACCGGGTCGGGCTCATTGTGTTTGCCGCAAAAGCCTATACCCAGGCCCCCCTCACGCTCGATTATCCGTTTTTGCAGCAGATGCTCGGTGAAGTAGAGGTTGGGGTAATAGAAGACGGTACCGCCATCGGTACGGCACTTGCAATGGCTGTTAACCGGCTTAAAGAGACGGAAGCAAAAAGCAAAATCATCATATTGCTCACCGATGGCCAGAACAACCGTGGTGAAATTGATCCGGTTACGGCCGCTGAGGTTGCAGAAGCAATCAATGTGCGGACGTATACCATTGGGGTTGGGGCATACGGTGAAGCTCCGTTTATTATAGATCACCCGTTTGCCGGCCGCCAGCGGCGTATGGTCCCCGTTGAAATTGATGAGGACATGCTGCGTACTGTTGCCGAGAAGACAGGGGGTCAATATTTTCGTGCAACCAACAAGGAAGCACTCAGCACCATCTACGAAGAAATCGGTGAACTGGAAAAAACGAAAGTAGAAGAACGGATCTATACAGACTTTAATGAGCGGTATGCAGAATTTCTGTGGCCGGCGTTTATCCTCCTGCTGGCAGAAGTATTGCTTTCAACAACCCGATTGCGCCGATTTCCGTAAAGGATGAGTGGCTACAAAAAGCATGAATACGCTATATAAACGGTAAAAATGGACTGGTTACATCCTACTTATTTATGGGCATTGCTGGGCGTACCCGCTGCAGTTTTTTTGTTCTTGTGGGCAGCACTGCAGCGTAAACGCGCGTTTGGCCTGTTTGGTGATGCACCGCTGATCAATCGGCTTGCTGCTGTGGTAAGTACACGCCGTCGCCGCTGGAAAGCCGCCATTGTGGTGCTGGGTGTAATGATGCTTGCTGTAGCCCTCGCCGGGCCGCGATTTGGTACCAAGCTCCGGGAAGTGAAGCGGGAAGGCATTGACCTGATTGTTGCGCTGGATGTTTCGCTGTCGATGTCTGCTGAAGACGTGGCACCCAACCGGCTGGATCGGGCAAAAAACGAAATCAAGAAACTGCTCAATGACCTCCGTGGAGACCGGGTGGGCCTTGTTATCTTTGCCGGCGATGCGTTTGTACAGTGCCCCCTGACAACGGATTATAGTGCAGTAAAGATGTTTCTTGACGTTGCTGATGCTTCCATGGTGCCAACGCCGGGTACTGATTTTAGCGCAGCCCTTACGTTTGCCCGCAAGGCCTTTCAAGGTTCTTCAGAAGCAGAAGCGATTGATGAAGAGCGGACGCGCGCGTTATTGATTGTTTCTGACGGCGAGAACCACGTTGCCAATGTTGACCAGTTGATTGGTGAAGCGAGAGATGACGGCATCGTCATTTTTACCGCCGGCGTGGGTGAAACGGATGGTGTGCCGATCCCGGTGTACAGAAACGGCCGGCGCATCGACTACAAAAAAGATCGAAATGGTCGTGTGGTCAGCACGCGGCTTGAAGAGGCGAGTCTGCAAGAGCTGGCCAGTGAAGGGAGTTATTTCAGGATAGCGCGTACGTCCAGTTCGCTGCCTAAAATATTAGAGGCCCTCGATCGTTTAGAGAAAACAGAGTTTGGTGCGGACGAGTTTGAAGAGTACGAAGAAAAGTATCAGTGGCCGCTTGTTTTGGGTCTGTTGCTGCTTTTTGGAGAACGCCTGTTTTCCGACCGGCGTAAAAAATCTGCCGGTATTCCTGAGTAATTATTTGTAATACAGCCATGCGAATCCTGCTTTTTTTATTGGCCCTTGCAATCGGGCTTGGAGACGACGGTTCAAAATCGGGCCGTAAAGGCAATGAACTGTATCGGAATGCGGAGCATGAAAAGGCGGCTTCCTTGTTCTCTACCGGTATTGCAGAGCAAAATACCTCTGAACCAGGCACGGTACATGCTGGCCTCTGGAATAACCTTGGTGCATCACTGCACCGCATGGGGCGGTATGATGAGGCCCGACAGGCGTTTGGGAATGCCGTTTCGTTGGCGCCTTCAAATCTCGAAATTGCCCGCTCGTCTTACAATGCTGGCAACAACGCGTTTGAAGCCTACCAACAGGCAAGCCAACAGCAGATCGGGGGAATGGCTCCACCGCCGGGCGCTGCCCAGCAACCCGGCCAGCAACCTCCCGGACAGCAGTCACCAGGCCAGCAGGGGCCGGCACCCGAACTGGAAGGAATGCAGGGGGCGCTTGAGCATTATAAGCGCGCCATGCTCGCTGATCCGATGAACGAAGATGCCAAATTCAACTACGAATTTGTAAAGCGTCAACTCGAAAACCAGGAGCAAAATCAGGATCAGCAGCAAGAGCAGGATCAGAATAACCAGGACCAGGAGAATAACGAAAATCAGGACCAGCAGCAGCAAAACCAGGATCAGCAGAACCAGGAGCAAAATCAGGATCAGCAACAACAGCAGAACCAGGATTCGCAGCAGCAGGAAGAAAATCAAGAGCAGCAGCAACAGCAACAAAACGAGCAGCAACAGCAGCAACCACCACCTGATCCTAATAAGCTGAGCAAAGAAGAAGCAGAGCGTATTTTACAAGCGCTGCAGAATGAAGAGGAAGAATTGCTGCGCCAGGTAATGAAATCCCAGAGCCGTCCTAAAAAAGTTGAAAAAGACTGGTAATCGTTTGGACTATGCGTCGCTGTAAGTATCCCATATTCCCGTTTTTTCTCGCCCTGTCTATTATGGCATTGCCCGCTTATGCACAAGATGTAAGCGTGCAGGCGTCGGTCTCAGAAACAACCATTGGTACAGAAGAGGCCGTTACCTACAGTATTGTGATTCAGGGTGTGGCTGCCGGCGAAGTGACAGCACCCAGACCGCCAGAAGCAGAGGGGTTGGCGCTTCTACAAACTGCGCCAAGCACACAGCAGAGTGTGTCGATTGTGAATGGACGGATGAGTCAGAGTATAACGTACAAGTGGGCTTATCGCGCTGCTGGCGAAGGAAATGCCGTGATCAATGGTACGACTGTTCAGGTGAAAGGCAAGAATTACAACACGCAGGCTGTTGGGATAACCGTGGTGCCGCAAGCTGATCGGCCCCAGCGCCAGGCACGGCGCAACAGTCCCCTTGACCCTTTTGGCGCGTTTCGTCGTACGCCGGCTGCACCATCAGCAAATGAGCCTGCTGCGCCTAAAATTAGTAAGAACGATATCTTTATTCGCGCCCTTCCCAGTGCACGCCGGGTTGTACGCAATCAGCAAGTGAACATCGAATATCACCTGTATTTTCGGGAAGGCATGCAGCTGCGCCAAAGCCGGCTGGCTGATTCCTGGGATGCAGAAGGCTTCTGGCGTGAAGAACTGGATGTACAGCGCCGGCCCGTACCCAAAACCGTTGTAGAAAACGGATTGCGCTACAATACCATTGTGCTTAAACGCGTTGCTGTTTTTCCAACCCATAACGGCACGCTTACGGTTGATCCGCTCAAAATCGAAGCGGAAGCGTATGTGCCGATGCGCAATGTCGATCCTTTTGACCAGTTTTTCAGTTTTCGTCAGCGTTACGAGCCGGTAGAGGTTGCCTCTCCGAGCGTCCGTATTGAGGTGCTGCCCATCGACGAAACTGTGCCGGCAAGCTTCACCGGGGCTGTAGGCTCTTTCCAACTTGAGGCGCGGGTTGATGCCGAGGAGGTTGAAGTTGGGGAAACCGTGCAGGTGGAATTGAAGCTATCTGGTACGGGTAACATTGCAACCGTCGAATTACCTGAATTTGAGCCACCTGGCGTTTTTGAACAGTATGATCCGCAAATCAGCACGAGCATCGATCGAAGCGGCAATCGCATTCGGGGATCAAAAACACTGACTTACGTGCTGGTCCCGCGTTCGAATGGTACATTTCAGATTCCAGAAATCGAGATGAGCTTTTACAATCCGGCCCGAAATCGCTTTGAGACGGTTCGCCCACGGCCGAGCTCTGTGAAAGTGACGGGCACACCTACGGCACCGGCGTCAGCATTGCGTACTGCGTCAGGGCTCCCGGTTGACGATATTGCCGGCTTGCTGGCCGTGCCTGCCGGTTGGAAGAAGCTCGGCATCAAACCGATTCATGAACGGGGTTGGGTGTATGGATTGCTGGTGCTACCTTTGCTGGTGCTGGGAGGGTTTTACGCGCAGCATCGATACAATGCAAAGCTTGCCGGCGATGTAACCTTCGCCCGGGGCAAGCGTGCCCACCCTGTTGCGCGCAAACACCTGAAAAAAGCAGAAGAACTGCTTGTGCAGAAAAATGCCCGCGCGTTTTACGAAGAAATAGAGCGTGCATTGCTCTCGTTTGTTGGCAACCGCCTGAACGTGGCTGAAACAGGCATGACCCACCAGCAAATGGATGCCTTACTTTCTTATCAGAATGTTGATGTTGAAACGCGTAAGCAATTGATTGGCATGCTGCAAGAATGCGACCGGGTACGGTTTGCACCCATCTTGCCTGACCAGGAAGAGATGAACACGGCATGTGATCGAGTGAGTACCCTCATTGTCCGGCTCGATGAAATTTTCAAAGCGGTTCGGACCAGCTAATATGACCATCTTTAAACATCAGAGTGTACCCGTGAGGCCCCTGGTTTCTGTTTTTTGCCTCTTGCTGATGATGCTTGTATTAGGGAGCACCGCCGCGTATGGGCAAATAGAGACGGCTGTGCAGGCTTTTGACGCTGGCAATGAAAGTTATCGTACCGGTGATTATGCTGACGCATTGGCTGCATATGAAGAAGCCCTCGCCGGTGGCTATACGAGTGGCGCCCTGTTCTATAACATGGGCAACGCCCATTATCGCCTCGATCAGCTGGGAGAAGCTGTACTCTATTATGAAAAAGCGCGCTTGCTTACCCCGGAGAATGCGGAGCTGCTTCACAACCTTGAAATCATCAATACAAAAACGGTAGACCAGTTTACCCAGTTGCCTGTGCCCGCCTGGGTATCCTGGTGGCAGACCATGCTTGCGAAAAACGGCGGACGCTGGTTGTTTTGGGTCGGTATGCTGTTTTATTTATTGGCTGTTGGTGTTATCATTTACCGCATGCGCATGGGCGCGCTAAATCCATGGATACGCCGCCTGCGTGCTGTCACCATCTTGCTGGGCTGCGTATTTCTTTTTGCAGCGTTTGCTGCCTCCATGCAATCTGTCGAAGCCAGCCGTGCCGTTATTATGGCTGAGCGCGTGGACGTGAAAGCACAGCCCGATCCAGAGGGGATTACAGAAGTTGCCATCCACGAGGGATTGGTTGTCGATATTTTGCAGTACAGCGAAGAATGGATAGAAGTGCGTCTGCCCAATGGAGCGCGTGGCTGGGTGCCGGCTAACGTTGCCGAAACCATTTAGGCCCAGTTCGTGGCAAAAAGTTTGCGTTAAAAAAGTCCGCGCATCGTGTTGCAAGAAACGCTAACTTCTTTGTTCACCACCTGTTTAGCTCACCAGATCCCAAAGGGAAGAAATTGGAGCCATTAACCCATCATAATACCCACAATGGCGGATGGATCGAAGTCATCTGTGGGTCCATGTTTAGCGGAAAGACAGAAGAGCTCATCCGCCGATTGAAGCGCGCACGGATTGCAAAACAGCATGTTGAAATCTACAAGCCGGCTATTGATGCGCGCTTTAGCGAAACAGAAGTAGTGTCGCACGACGAAAATGCAATTCCCTCCATTCCTGTTCAGAATGCCTCTGAAATTCTGATGCGTGTCGGCGAAGCTGATGTTGTGGGAATTGATGAAGGACAGTTTTTCAACAACACACTCATCGAAGTCTGTTGTCAACTCGCCAGGGATGGCAAACGGGTGATAATTGCCGGGCTGGATCAGGATTACCTGGGTAAACCGTTTGAGCCCATTCCCAACTTGATGGCGGTTGCCGAGTTTGTGACCAAGCTGCACGCCGTATGCATGGTCTGTGGATCGCCTGCGAATCATTCTCAGCGCCTGAACGATGATGCGGATCGCCTCCTTGTTGGCGCTGCTGAAGCGTATGAGCCCCGTTGCCGGCGCCATTTTCATCCACAAAACGAAGAAGCTGCCCGGTCCAAAGCTGCGCCGGCCGCCAAAATGGCTGAAAAAAGCTAACCCCACAGGTCCGATCTAATAAAGACGGGGGAAATTTGTATCTTTTACCTACTGTCTGCACACTTGTCGACGCAAGGTTATGCGACAACTGCGTAATCTTCACATGGCACCCTTGCATTTGCGTTTCTGCATGTACAATTTAGGGTAGTGCATGGACGTCCGACCTGCGCTTCTCATTAGATCACCCTACCTCCCGAGGATGTACAATGGATACTACGAAAGAAGGCGGACCTGCCGCAGCTTCTGTTGATGAAGCTGTTGACGCAATGACTGCTACCCTGGCCCCCAAAGCGGATCTTACGAAGCGCGCTGTCGCGGCCATTATTGATTTTGCAATTGCCTCTGTATTGAGCCGTATTCCATTCATTGGATGGTTTGCCGGTATTGGCTATATCCTGGTCCGTGATGGCCTCGATGTTGAAATGATCAACCGGCAGTCTGTGGGCAAAAAGCTCATGGGCCTAAAAACGGTACGGCTTGATGGCGAAGCCATGGATGTGCCGGGATCTGTACGCCGTAACTGGATGTTTGCCCTCGGCACATTGGCCGGCCTGATCGCCTGGATTCCGTTGCTCGGGTTTTTAACGGTCCTGGCTGCCGGCATTATCAGCCTGCTGATTGGTGTCTACGAGGTCTACCTTGTTTTTACCGACAACGAAGGGCGCCGTTGGGGTGATACCTTTGCCGGAACAAAAGTAATCGAAACCGATGAATAGATAGCCTGCTGCTGCACGCTGTCCCCCGGACATTCATCACTGCATTCTCTTCCCTGCAACACTATGCTTGCACGGATTGACAAACCGCATCTTTGCACATGTCTGATCAACGCTATCTCGTTACTGCCAGGAAGTACAGACCGCAACGGTTTGAAGAAATTGTAGCACAAGGCCACGTTTCTGAAACACTCAAGAATGCCATTACCCTAGATCGGCTTGCCCATGCATACCTGTTTAGCGGTCCACGTGGCGTAGGCAAAACTACCGCGGCGCGTATCCTGGCAAAGGCAATCAATTGTACGGCGCCGCTTACAGATCGGGATGGCGGCGAGCCTTGCCGGGTTTGTGAGTCTTGTAAAACGTTTGAAGAAGGCCGCAGCCTCAACATTATCGAAATTGACGCTGCATCGAATAACAGGGTAGAAGACATCCGCGACCTGCGGGATACGGTAATGATTCCGCCCCAGGGCAGTCGGAAGAAAGTGTACATTATAGATGAGGTACACATGCTCTCCAATGCAGCCTTCAATGCGTTGCTCAAAACCCTGGAAGAGCCTCCGCCATACGCACTGTTTATTTTTGCGACCACGGAGCCGAATAAAGTGTTGCCGACGATCCTGTCCCGGTGCCAGCGCTTTGACTTTCGCCGTATAGCGGTGCCCGAAATTGTGTCGCACCTGGAAGCCATTTGCAAAACGGAGCAAATCCAGGCGGATGAAGCGTCGCTTATGTTGATTGCGCACAAGGGAGACGGCGCGCTTCGTGATTCGCTTTCTGCATTTGATCAGGCCGTGTCATTATGTGGTACTTCACTGGTATATCCGGAGCTGGCAAAGGCTTTTGGTGTAGTGGATGTCGAGCTCTTTTTTGAGGTGTCGCAGTACGTGGCAGGCGGCAATAGCGCCGGCTTGTTACAATTGGTAGACCGCATTATTCGGCAGGGATATGACCTGCAAGAATTCCTTATCGGGTTGTCTGCACACCTGCGCAACTTACTTGTTGCACATACCACGGGCCAGACCGGTCTGATTGAAGCAGCTGAAGCCGTAAAAGCGCAATATGCCGAAGAAAGCAAACGGCATACTGAACCAGATTTGCTGCGTTTGCTGATGGTTGTTGCTGATGGTGAAGACAAACTCAAAACGAGTGCACAGCCCCGGTTGCAACTGGAACTGACCCTCCTGAAAATGGCTGCGATGGCGCACGCTGTTGACCTTAAACAAGCCCTTGCTCGCCTCGACCAACTGGGGGGCGCGACAGGCGGTAAAGGTGGGCCATCTGCTGGTGATAGTTCTGCAGCAGGGAAGGCATCAGGTGGCACTACGCCTGGCGGCACAAATTCTGGCGGTGGCGCACCCCAAGGAGGTGCAATTCCTGTACAAACACAGCCAGCGCAGTCCGTTGTAGCCAAAATGGTTGTATCAGATGCACCGCAACAGGGCAATACTGCGCAGTCTGCTACTGTGCAACCTGCCTTAGCGCAACCTGCTGTACCGCAACCTGCGCCAACGGCACAAGCTACACCGCCTAAAACCGAAGCACCTGCTGTTGTGCCGCTCGCAGCGATGCCGCCGGCACCTGCACTACAACCAAAAACTGAGGTGCCTGCGCCGGCTGCTGAGCCGCTTGCAGCGATGCCACCAGCACCACAGCCCGCGCCGGCAGATCCGGTGTCTGAGTTGGCTATGTTGCCGGCAGAGCATCCCATTAATGCGCCGTCGCCAGGCATGCTGCCTGTAGAAGAAGCACAACTGGCAAAACCAGTGATTGCAACGCCTGTGGCCCTGCCTGCACCGTCATCTGCGCCTGAGGTTGCTATTGAAGTGCCGACCGTATCACCTTCAAAGCCAGTGCCGGCTGCATCCGGACAATCAAATAACTACCTCGGCCTGTTTGGCGCGCCGGCCCTCAGAAAAGTACAGCAATCAGATGTGCCGGTACCCATCGCTGCGTCTGACGATTCGCCTGTGCTGTCTGATAGCGCGCCTTCAAGCGAACTCGCGGAAATAACCGCGCACTGGGATGCGTTTCTCAAACATATTCAGGGAGAGCGCATCCATGTAAGCGCGCTCTTACAGCACACCCGCCCAATTCAGTTGCAGGAGGAAACTCTTGTTCTTTCTGTGCCTGACGACTTTCATAAACGCATGTTGTCGAATCAGCAAGAGTTCTTGCTGGATACCCTGTGTAATTTTGTGATGGTACCTGTGGAGCGGTTGGGGTTTGTCATTGATATGATGGAATCTGAAGAGTTGCTGCAGCAGGAAACCGCATCAGAAATTGATCCGTACGAATACATGCAAAAAAAGCGTAATGAAAGTCCCATCATTCGCGCCTTGTTTGATGAATTTGGCGGCGAAATGGTGTGGTAACCAATTCACTGGAGATATATTATGTCTGATGAAATGAATATGGCCGATATGTTCGGCAAGATGATGGATATGCAGAAGAAGATGACCGAAGCCCAGGAAGCGCTCGGCGACAAATCGGTTACTTCTGAAGCGGGAGGGGGCATGGTTAAAGTCACGGTAAACGGGCTCCAGCGTATCACCTCAATCAAAATTGAGCCGGAAGTCATCGATGCTTCTGATAAAGAGTTGCTGGAAGATCTGATTATCGCCGGCGTCAACAAAGCACTCGATGAGGCAGCGCACCTCGCCAAAGGTGAAATGTCTAAAGCCGCCGGCAGCATGTTGCCACCCGGATTCGACTTGGGCTCGATGGGTCTCTAAACAGCACAGCAAAAATAAATATATGGGTGTGACAGATTGATGGCATAGTGATGCCGTAGTTTGTTCACCCTTTTTTCCTGTTAACCACTCCATCACACCTATGCAGTTTACTTCAGAAGCCGTCGAAGTGTTGGTGGAGCAATTTACCAAGTTGCCAACCATCGGTCGAAAGACGGCGCACAGGCTCGTAGCATACGTGCTCAAAATGCCCCGTGAAGAGGTCGTTGAGTTTGCGAAAGCCCTGGTCGCCGTCAAGGACAAGGTCAAACAGTGTACGGTGTGTTACAACGTCACTGATACGGAACTCTGCCCAATTTGCCAGTCGCATAAAAGAGACAAAACCCAGATCTGTGTTGTTGAAGAACCCAATGATGTAATTGCCATCGAGCGCACCAATGAGTACGGTGGCGTATATCACGTATTGGGTGGCGTAATTTCTCCGCTGGATGGTATCGGGCCAGAAGATTTGCGGGTGCGAGAACTCGTTGCGCGATTACAACACTTACCTGCTGAGCCAGATGCGCTACAGGCGCCCGATGAAGAGGGGGAGGCCCCTGTGCAGGAAGTTATCCTCGCAATGAATCCCAATGTTGAAGGAGATACCACCGCCTATTATCTCTCTCAGCTCCTGAAACCCTTTAACGTTAAAATCACACGAATCGCGCGGGGGCTGCCCATTGGTGGCGACCTTGAATATGCAGATGAAGCGACGCTTTCAAGAGCCATTGAAGGCCGCGTTTCACTCTGATGCTTACCGCAATGATCGCTGTAATGTTGGCCCCTAAACACGCATAACCTATGCTGAGTAGACGCGCAACGCTTCTGCTTTTTGTACCCATTTTACTTCTCCTGCTCGGGTATGTCCTTTACCCAAGCCTGCGAACCTTTGTCCTGGGTGCAGATGTCGAGAATTATAGCAAAATGTTTGCCTCCTGGCGGGCGGCCAATGTGCGGGCATTGATTAATTCTGTTGGCATTTCGCTGGCAACGGTTCTAGGCGGCGGCTTGCTTGGCACATCGTTGGCCTATTTCTTCTACCGGTACGACTTCCCGCTGCGCAAAACCCTTATGTCGATTGCAGCATTGCCCCTTGCTTTGCCGCCGTTGGTTGGTGTGCTTGCCTTTCTGTTTCTGTATGGAGAGAGTGGGATTTTGCCAAGGGGATTAAAAATGCTATTCGGCCTTGAGGAAGTCCCGTTTGCGTTTGAAGGGTTGTGGGCGGTTTTGTTTGTACACATCTACACCATGTATGTGTATTTCTATCTGTTTGTGACGGCCGCATTGCGTGGCATTGACGGAAGTTTACTGGAAGCATCAGCCGGCCTCGGGGCTGGCGCATGGACCACGTTTTGGCGCGTAATTGCACCCCTGTTGCGCCCGGCGCTCATTAGTGCGGCGCTGCTGGTATTCATGATTTCTATGGCGTCCTTTACCGCGCCACTGCTGTTTGCCGGCACGGAGAATTTCATGACGTTGCAGATCTACAACTATAAAGTTAACGGAGACCTCTCTTTTTCTGCCTCTGTCTCTACCTTGCTTACGCTTATATGCCTTGTGTTTCTGGTGATGATTGAATGGACCAACCGGAAGTCGCAGGGCACCAGCGCCATCAAAGGCACAGGGGCAGCCTCCATCCCCGTTCAGCGTGGCTTCGCCAGGATTATGTTGATTGGCGGTGCATTATTCTTACTGCTTTTCCTCTTGCTCCCGATTGCAACCGTGATTCTCATATCGTTTGCTGAAGAAGGGAGCTGGACCTTTCAGCTGTTGCCCGAACGGTATACCCTCGCCAATTACACGTCGTTATTTGCAGACCCCAAAATACTGGAGCCAATTCTCAACAGTTTGCGGATGGCAGTGCTTGCTACAATAGGCAACATGATTTTTGGCGTTGCAGCTGCGCTGGTCATTGCAAAAGGGAAAATACGCGCACCCGGACGCGATTTAATTCGTATTCTTGCTGTGCTGCCGTTTGCTATTCCGGGCACCGTCATCGCAGTTAACATGATTGTGACGTTTAATGCGCCTTCTGCGTTGTCTTTTGGACAGATCCTGGTAGGTTCATTCTGGATTTTACCGCTGGCCTACTTCATCCGCCACATTCCTTTTGTTGTACGTGCAACCCTGGCAGCACTCGAAAGCTATGATGATCGGCTGACAGAAGCTTCTGCTGATCTGGGAGCAGGTTTTGGGACAACGTTCCGACACGTTATGTTGCCGCTGATTAGTGGGAGTATTCTGGCAGGCACGCTGCTTACTTTTGTGACGGCACTTGGGGAGTTTGTCTCCTCTATTGTGCTGTACATTTACAGCAATCGCCCCATTAGTGTGGAGATATTGGCCCAACTGCGTCTTTACGAGTTTGGGTCGGCAGCAGCTTATAGTGTGTTTTTGATGCTGCTTATTGGCCTGGCAACCCTGCTGGTGCGCCGGCTGGGGGGGCCAACTTCCGTGCGTAAGGTGTTTTAGGCATTTACCAGCCGAGCCGCTTCTTTTTTGATCGTGAGGGCACCGGTCGCGCGACCATTTTCTGCTTCTGCTTGAGCTCAACCCAAATGGGGCTCACGTCGTGCAGCCACCATTTCAAGGTTACCTCGCTGTTGGGTTCTCTTTCGTAAAACCGGCCCTTTTCCTCCGTAACAATTTTTCCTGTGTAAATATCGGTCCAGCCTTCTGGGCTTGGCGCCAGGATGCCGCGAACCTTTTTGTTGTCTTTGTTAATCAGGAAAATGAATGCAAGATCTGGCTCCTTTACATTGGTTTTGCTGCCAAAGAGCAAAACTTTCTGCGCCTGATAGGTTGCGAGGGCCCGTACCAGTTGTGTCCGGTTTTTGAGGGTAGACAATGCCGCTATGCTTTGTGGCACACGCGTATCGTAGGTGCCAGCTTCAATAATGGCTGACTGTACTTCCAACTGGTCTTCAAGCAGCGCAAGGTCAACTATAGAAGTGTCCAGAGAGGTCTCTTCCGCGCCTTGTTCTGCCGTGAACGATTCTTCCAGCGGTGGAGTTGGCAAATACAACGCCAGGGCTGCTGAGTCTTCAGCAAATACTATTGTCTCTGATGATCCTTGCTGAGGCTCTGGAAGCAGTTCTCCTGTTTCCGTTTCCAGTGCCAGGAGATTTTCAATGACCGTCACATCTTCTGCAGTCCAATCTTCGTCGGATTCAAAATACGGGTTGTGCTTTGCTGTAAAGTGGTCTGAAAATTCTATGGCCAAGGTATCTGTGCGCGCAATTTGGTCGCCGTTTTCGATAGCATCTGATGCTGTTAGCCCTGCTTGCTGCTGTGTTTGCTCGGGAATAGCAGTTGGTTCATATTCCCTGACGGGCGTGGCAGTACTGCCAGATTGGCCTTCTGCCAATACGGGCGGGCCCATGGGGAATGCGGCCTCTGCAGTGTGCTGCTGACCGTTTGCGCGATTTGGCGGCAATTCTGTAAGCGGAATAAGCACCAGCGCAGTGAGGATAACAAGGGTCATTATTGCAGAAAGCGGATTCATCATGGCCTTTATCGGGTTTTCCCGTTTTTCAGGCTTGATGATGTGGCTTTCCCCATACATGGTTACTGTTGGAGAAGGATCGATGAAAGGCAACAGCGCGCCGGCCGCTGGATTGGTTGGTCGCCGAAACGACATGGCCAGGTTGGTTTGGGCGTTGTTTCGAAACTGGTCTGCCAGCGTTCCTGCTTTTTCGAGATGTTGTGATACAATGGTGTCAGCCGGCTCGGCACGCATGAGCGAAGTGCTTTCGGGCAGGCCTTGCTGTAAGGCGCTGGCGAGCTCTGTACCGTCCTGAAACCTGCGCTCAGGTGATTTCTCGAGGCATTTATTGATTAAGTCGCACAACCACGGCGGCGCATCCGGACGGTGATTCCATATGTCTTGGGGCGCTTCATGGATGACCTTCTGTATGAGAGCAAATCCATTGTCATCCATAAAGGGCAGCCGGCCAGTAAGGCTTTCATACAGAATGACGCCGAGGCTGTACAAATCACTGCGTGCATCGAGTTGGGCGCCTTTGGCTTGCTCGGGGCTTATGTAGGCCGGTGTACCGAGCATGCCGCGGGTCAGGCTGCTGTCCTGGTCGATCTGCGCAATCCCAAAATCAGCAATTACTGCGTTCCCGGCACGATCTATAATAACGTTGGCACTTTTGAGGTCGCGGTGCAGAATCTGCTGATGATGCAGATAAGCAAGCGCCTTGGCCATTTGGATGCCCCAGCTAATTGCCAGTGTGATATCGATTTGTCCCGTATGCAGGATGCTATTGGCGAGTGTATCGCCATCAACATATTCCATTGCAATGTAGGGGATGCTTTGCTCGATGCCGGCATCATAGACGGTAACAATATGCGGATGGTTCAAGGTGCCGAGGGCGCGCGCCTCGCGAAGGAAACGCTCTACGAAGACCTCGTTCTGTGCCAGTTCTCGTTTTGGGACCTTAAGGGCAACCTCTCGATTGAGAATGTTATGGTGTGCCAGATAGACCGTACCCATGCCCCCCGAGCCAAGGGTGCGCTCGATGTTATAGCGAGTAAACTGTGGGATTTCGTTCAGATCCTGCATTTCGCAGTAAATCGGCCTTTTAAAGGTGCTCTTTTTGCATGAGCACACAATTCAATGAATAGTTACGGATTACAGATTGGCAGTCTCAAAAGAATTGACTCGTCTCAATTATTTGGAAGGGGGGGAGCATATGAGACGCCATTCGACGCGTAGTCACCGCAAATCTGCTGCTTTTTTGCAACACGCTGTGGTTACGCTATTGCCTAACACAACTTGTGCCAACTTATCATGAACAACGAAGCTCAGCGATACTTTTTCTGGATTGTAGTTGTTGGCGGGCTGATTTTTTCGTTAAACGCTACCCCGGCCCAGGCGCAGTACCGCTCTCTGGGGGTTGGTGGGATGTTTGGCAGTCCGACAGGGATCAGTTTAAAAAAGTGGTTCTCCCGAAAGACAGCGTACGACGCCGGCGTTGCGTGGTCTTTGAGCAAAGATCCCGGCATACACCTGCACAGCGATTTGTTGATTCATCGCTCAGATTTTGACGGAATGGAGGAAGGACGCAGCTACGTGTACTACGGCATTGGGGGGCGTATCAAGGCTGCCCAGGACGATCCGCGAGCAGGGGTACGTATTCCGATTGGCTTTACATTTATCAACCCGGAAGAGCCCATCGACACGTTTATCGAAATTGTGCCTGTGCTCGATATCCTGCCGCGTACCCGATTTGCGATGAACGTGAGTATCGGCGGACGATTTTATCTGGCCGGCAACAGAAGCAGGTACTAAGCCGACCACCTTTCCTGTAAGAAGAGCGTAGAAGACAGCGTGTCTGGTACAAGTTGAATAGCGCAGACGGTGCTGGTCAAGCAGTACTATTTAGGAGGAAGCAGCAGCTTTCTTGGCAGCTTCAATTTTGAGCTTGCGCTTCTTGTTTTTCTTCAGGCGTGCTTTGCCGAAAGAACCGTTTACAATTTTGCCTCGCTTCGTTCTGCGGTCACCTTTACCCATGGTACCTTACCTGTTCGTTGTGATGGAATTTTCAAACATGCTGCCTCTGTACTTGTACGGCGTGTCCGATGTTTCAATACCGCGTGGTTTATGGCGTTAACTGTGAACATTGTACGAGATGTTCACAGTATGGGAACTGGATAATTCCAGATCGGTCCGAGCGATTGACTCCCCGCTAGTACGTACACACGTATCCCACTATGAAAATCACCGTTATTGGTGCTGGTGCAATTGGCTCAGCCGTTGCGCAGGACCTCCTGGCGCGCGACGAAGTGACCCTCGTGCAGGTTTGTGATGCGCACGCGCGCTTGCTAAAAAAGCTGCAAGATTCTCTTAAAAACCCCAAGTTGCGGTCTTATCAGATCGACGCGCGCGATGCGCGGGTTTTGTCGCCAATTTTGAGCGGCAGCGATGTTGCTATTGCCTGCATTTCGCCGGCTATGAATCCCCAGTTGGCCCGGCTATGTGTTGACCTTGGTGTCAATTTCTGTGATCTCGGCGGTGAAGATAGCCTTGTCCACGAAGTACTTGCACTGAACGAAGAAGCACGTTCAAAATCGGTATGGGTTGTGCCCAATTGTGGGCTGGCGCCTGGGTTGGTTAATATCCTTAGCCGCGCTGGTATTGCCCAGTTTGACGAAGTTGATGTGGTTCGATTGCGGGTAGGGGACGTACCGCTAAACCCGGAGCCGCCTTTTAATTTCAGGCTTTCCTGGTCTGCTTCTAAAATCCTTGATGACTACACGGAGTCGGTTCGTCTGATCGAAAACGGTGAAGTGGTTGAAGCTGATCCGCTTTCGCATGTAGAGCGGTTGCATTTCCCGGGGCCGTTTGGGGAGATGGAAGCTTTTTGTACCGCCGGCGGTCTTTCTGCGCTGGTTGATGATCTTGCAAATCACGTAAAGACGCTTGACCACAAAACTGTGCGCTGGCCCGGGCATGCAGATCAGATGCGTTTCTTGATCGGCCTCGGATTTGCCGAGCGTCAGAAAATTGACGTACGCACCCATCTCACGTATCGGGATGTGCTAGAGCGTAAAATGAAACGCCGGCTCGGCGGAAAGTACGAAGATGCTGTGCTGGTGCGCGTACTCATCAAGGGCCGGCAGCACGACCAGATTCGTACACTGGTTTATGAAATGATTGAACTTAGTGACCCCGATAAAAACCTGTCTGCCATTCAGCGCACAACGAGCATTCCGGTCGCTACCATTGCTTGCTTGCTAGGGCAGCGGAAAATTGACGGCGGTGGTGCTACGCCGGCTGAAAATATTATTCCGGGCGAAGAATTCTGTAAATTACTTGCTGACCGTGGTCTCGATATCTCAACCCGATGGTATGATGGCCGTATACGGGTGACGAGTGAAGAAGTACTTACTGCACCGGCGATAGGTTAACCTTAATTTAATCAGACAACCCGTGCCATAGGGTTGTCATCCGCGTATTATATCTTTTCTCCTCTTGTGGTTGTGTGGTCTGCGGTGGCTGCTCTGGCTTGCCCTGCTACATGGCTAGAACACGTGTTTGTATTAACACATGTTTACATTGTTTTACCCTGTTTAACCCTTTCAATTTCTCAGCATATGACGCATCTAGAACTGGCACAAAAACTTTATCAGATGATTGGCGAAGGCAAACTCGCAGAAGCAATTGACGAGCTTTATGATGACAATGTCGTCATGGTAGAGGCAAATGGCGATACCTTCGAGGGCAAAGAAACGCAGAAAGGCCGTCTTGTAGAATGGCAGAATGGCATCGAAGCCCAGCATGGTGGTGGTGTATACGCTATCACGGCCAATGAAGAAGCCGGCGTGACCATGGTGGAGTCCTGGGGAGATATCACATTTAAAGGTGCACCCGGTCCATTCAAGTTTGAAGAAGTTGCAGTGCAGACCTGGAAGAACGGTAAAATTGTACGCGAGCGTTTCTACTACAATGCTGCCGGTATGGGGCAGTAAAAACGCATACCTGCCAATTTGCAAAAGGGAAGATGTTTACACATCCTCCCTTTTTTATTGCCCTTTAATGCAAATGAATGTGCGATATGATGCTCACGATGCAGCGGATGTGTGATCACTCACAATAATCCAGCTTCCGTCGCGTTTTTCAAACATTAGGGTGAATAAACCGGTCAGGTCCTCCAATGGTGGCGTACGTTTTAACCTGAAGCGGCCAAAGCCGGTTGCCCATTGTTCTGAGAGTTTTTGTAACTCAAGATCTTCGAAGGTAAGGGTGCCCATCGCGGCTTTGTCGGGGTAGGTGGCCAGGTAACGCGCCAGGGTTTCATCCCAGCCGCGGCGAACATTGCCGCCCGAGGCGAATCGCAGGGAATCGCTTTTCCAGTACCCTTCCATGAAGGCGTTGATGTCGCCAGCATTCCAGGCTTCTACCTGGGTGTCTAGCAGGGCTTGCATGGCTGCAAGGGTTTCTGCTTCAGGCTCCTGGTCTGACGGCTTTTCAGCTTGCTGGGTGCATGCAGCTACCAGAACAACGGCGCCAAACGCAAGAACAAACCGGTAAAGTTTTGATTGAATCATGAGATTTTATGAATCCTTTGGTTATCAGCAGAACAAAAA